>DEQI01000172.1:0-525 GCA_002360295.1 Planococcaceae bacterium UBA3370 | reverse complement strand
TCACATCATGTGACAACGCCTTCATGACCAACATCCTGTTGGCCTCTGGCGAAACCGAAACCAACCCTAAGTTATGGTAATAAACCATTTTCTATTCTAAATGGTGAAAATAACCTTTTTTAATCTAGTCAAAATTTATGAAATGTGCTAGGATTTAAGAGTAAAATACAGAATTATCCGAAATAATAAAACTATTTAAATAATCTATCTATTATACACCCTTTTTCCGAAATTGAGGTGATTTATCATATACGAAAAGTTAACACAACCTATTAATCCAATAGAACACACTACACAGCACCACACTCCAACCATCGAAGACAATGGCGAGAGGCTTATTCAAATTGGAGGTGACCTTCCTAGGGTTTTCACCCATCCAATATATTACACTCAACAAATTCCAAATAGCTTACAATCTATCTATTTACGAGAAAGTGCTTATGAACGTTTAATACAGGCACTCTCTTTATTGCCTACAAAATATAGTTTTATATTGTACGATGGCTATCGGCCATTACAAGTGCA
>DEQI01000101.1 GCA_002360295.1 Planococcaceae bacterium UBA3370 | reverse complement strand
GCTTTTTTAGTCACTATGTCCCATGCATCTCCGTCGTATTTAGCAGCTGCAACGACTAACTTTGCACAATCAATGACAGAACCCCCACCGACAGCCAGAACAACATCAATATTTTCCGTTTTACAAAGCACTGCCCCTCGACGAGCAGTTTCTACTCGAGGATTTGGTTCAACACCACTTAATTCGAAAATTTTCTTGTCCGCTTGTTTTAATACACCTATTACTTCATCATACACACCATTCTGCTTAATGCTTCCGCCACCATAAACAACTAGCACCTTTTCACCGAACTGAGCTAATTCTTTAGGAAGCTTTTCTAATGCATCTTCTCCAAAATGGATTTTTACCGGATTATAAAATGTAAATGGATTCATATATCATCTCCCCTTTCAAACTGATTTTCTCATGCATGTTATTAAAATAGCAAAAGTTTCATTCCAGAATCAGCATAAAAAAGCTAATGTCTACTCCAAAATCAATCAAAATGAATGCATTTCTTCCTATTTAAATAGGTCTCAAGAAAAAAAGGGTGCTGAAAAGTTCAAAACTTTTCAAACACCCTTTTTTGTATATTTTTAAACCCAACCACGGAAACGTGATGCTTCAGCAGTACGGCGAACACCGACCATATAAGCAGCTAAGCGCATATTAATGTTACGGTTCGTTGCTGTAGTATAAACATTATCAAATGCGTCTACCATTTTACGGTATAACTTTTCACGAACTTCTTCTTCTGTCCAATAGTAGCCTTGGTTATTTTGTACCCATTCAAAATACGATACAGTTACACCACCAGCTGAAGCTAGTACGTCTGGCACTAACAGAATGCCACGCTCTGTTAAAATTTTTGTTGCTTCCGAAGTAGTCGGACCATTTGCCGCCTCTACAACGATGTTAGCTTTAATATTATGTGCATTTTCTGCAGTAATTTGGTTTTCAATTGCTGCAGGCACTAAAATGTCGCAATCTAGCTCTAATAACTCTTTATTTGTAATTGTATTTTCAAATAATGTAGTCACTGTCCCGAATGAATCACGACGATCTAATAAATAATCGATATCTAAGCCATTTGGGTCATGAAGCGCACCATACGCATCAGAAATCCCAATCACTTTCGCACCTAAATCACTCATGAACTTCGCTAAGAAGCTACCTGCATTACCAAATCCTTGAATGACTACACGTGCACCTTGAATATCGATACCACGCTTTTTCGCAGCTTCTTGAATAACAATTGTTACCCCTTCTGCAGTAGCGCGGTCACGCCCTTGTGAGCCACCAAGTACAAGCGGTTTACCTGTAATAAAACCAGGCGAATTGAATTCGTCCATACGACTGTATTCATCCATCATCCAAGCCATAATTTGTGCATTAGTAAATACGTCTGGAGCTGGAATATCTTTCGTTGGTCCGACAATTTGACTAACTGCACGGACGTAGCCTCGACTTAATCGTTCAATTTCCCCCATAGACATTTGACGCGGGTCACAAATAACGCCACCTTTACCACCACCATATGGTAGATCTACAATGCCACATTTCAATGTCATCCACATTGAAAGCGCTTTAACTTCTTCCTCAGTTACAGCTGGGTGGAAACGTACCCCACCTTTAGTTGGCCCTACTGCATCATTATGCTGTGCACGATAACCTGTAAATACTTTTGTTGTTCCATCATCCATTTTAACTGGAATTCGTACTTGTAACATACGAAGCGGCTCTTTTAATAATTCGAACATCGCTTCATCGTAACCTAGTTTTTGCAAAGCATCTTGAATGACATCTTGAGTAGATGTGAACAGATTTAAATTTTCAGCCATTGTCTATTCGCCTCTTTAATTTAATAATGTTTTTTATATCGCCAACATTGTAACATACTTCTATTATAAAATGTTTATAATTTCGCCACATTTTGTATACTTTTTGAAAATGCTTACATAAGTCGCACACTTTTACCTCGATTTTAAAGAAAAAACAACATAATTTACAGTAATGACAAAAAAGTAAAAGGATTTCACCCTTCTTTTTCATTCAAAAAATAACCGACACATATTGAATGCGCCGGTCCCTTTTTCCTATACAGAAACTTTCTTATAACATTTCTGAAGTTGTTTTTGCTTGCATGTGTAATTGTAAGTAATCAGGTCCGCCAGCTTTTGAATCTGTACCTGACATATTAAAGCCGCCAAATGGCTGATATCCAACAATAGCACCTGTACAGCCACGGTTAAAGTATAAATTTCCAACATGGAAATCTTCGCGTGCTTTTTCTAAATTCAACCGATTATTCGTAATGACTGCACCTGTTAAACCGTATTCTGTATCATTTGCAATATCGATAGCCTCATCAAAGTCTTTTGCTTTAGCAATAGCCACAACCGGACCAAAAATTTCCTCTTTCATAATACGAGCTGACGGTTCTACATCAACAAATACTGTTGGGTGAATGAAATAACCAACAGAGTCATCTGCTGTACCACCTGCTACTAAACGACCTTCACCTTTACCAATTTCAATATACTCTGTTACTTTATTAAATGCTGCTTGATCAATAACTGTAGCCATAAAGTTTTCTGGATTAGCTGGATCTCCTACTGTTAAAGCATTTGTAAGTTCTGCAACACGTTCTACTACTTCATCATAAACATCTTCTACGATTACCGCACGTGAACAAGCTGAACATTTTTGACCTGAGAAACCGAATGCTGATTTTACGATTGATTGTGCCGCTAATTCTAAATCGGCTTCTTTATCAACAACGATTGTATCTTTACCACCCATTTCAGCAATGACACGTTTAATCCATATTTGACCTTCATTTAGTTTTGAAGCTCGTTCGTTAATTCGTAAGCCTACATCACGTGAACCTGTAAAGCTAATAAAGCGTGTACGTGGATGATCTACTAAATAATCGCCAACTTCTGCCCCGCTACCTGGTAC
>DEQI01000046.1:632-2919 GCA_002360295.1 Planococcaceae bacterium UBA3370 | reverse complement strand
ACAGCGTGTAGATCGGATGCTTACACAATTACAATTAGCAGGAAAACTTGATGATGCAGCAGGATTTTTATTAGGCCCTTGGACAAATTGTGGTCCTGAAAACCCAGAACATCCCGAACACAGCTTACCATTACCAACGATATTTAATGAAATGATTGTACCACTAAATAAACCTACTTTAATGGATGTTACGTGTGGTCATTGCTTACCAACGATGTCTCTTCCATTAGGTCGCACTGTTCACTTTAATGCAGATTCACAGATTATTAAAGTTGTAGAGTAATGCTGATGAAACAACAAATTCAGCAACTGATGCAAAGTTGTCCTTTTAAAGTACACCTCATCATAAAAGAGGCAAAAACAGATGATTGTTGTTATAGCCAACTGTTAGACGAAGTGTTTTCCAGTGCTAGTTTGATTAAAGTGCCTATACTAATGGCCGTTCTGGACCATGTGGAACGCCACGAATTATCACTTGATGAGATCATTCCCATTGCAGCTGAAAACCGAGTAGAATTTAGTGTACTGACAGAGCAGCAACTAGACGCAAGTACTTTATATGAGCTTTTAGTATGGATGATTATTACAAGTGATAATACCGCAACCAATGTGTTAATTGATTATATCGGAATAGATACACTCAACACGTATTTCCGGAAAATTGGTCTTACGCACACAACATTACAACGGAAAATGATGGACTTTATCAAACTAGAAAACGGCTTTGATAATATGACGACTGCACGTGATATGGGGCATCTATTTACTCGTATTTATAGGCAAGACTTATTATCATCACCTTTCAGTGCATTAGCCATTGATATTTTAAGTCGCCAACGTGTGCATGAATCACTGAAACGTTATTTAGTAGAGGATGTTCATATGGCTCATAAAACAGGCGGTCTGGATTCGGTAGATCATGATGTAGGCATTGTTTTCAATCATGTGAATGATTATATTATCGGTGTTTTCGTCACGGAGGTAACCAATAATGACGAAGCACGACAATTAATTGGTCGTATTTCGAAAGTTGTTTATGAACAGCTCGTTACACAAAAAGGAGTGCTATGATGAAAGCGATTGTGAAAGCGATGATTGCCAATTTACACGCTGAACCTAACCTATCAGCTGAGTTAGTAGATGAAGTACTTTACGGAATGGCTGTACACATACTAGAGGAGTCTAATAGTGATTGGGTACGTGTCCGAACAGCTTACCGTTACGAGGGTTTCTGTCAAAAGGAGCAATTACTAATTGATGAGCCGAAAGCAAATTCGTGGGTAGATGAAGCCACATATGTCGTCACTCAAAACTTTACAGATGTACTAAGGGAACCACGTATACAAAGTACGAAATTGACAACACTTGTTAAAGGCTCCCTCATTCGTTACATACAAAATGATGCTATCGATCAAGAGTGGGCCACTGTTCAACTTGTGACCGGAGAAATCGGTTATACACGAAAAATGTGGATTCAAGCAAAAGTAAAGGCTAATCATTTATCTGAAAAGCAATTACGAGAAGGCGTTATTCAAACCGCACTTAGCTATTTAACAACACCGTATCGTTGGGGTGGAAAATCACCGCTCGGTATTGACTGCTCTGGGCTTTGTTCGATGGCTTATATGTTAAACGGGGTTTATATATACCGGGATGCACGCATTGAGGATGGCTTCCCTATTAAGGAAATTGCATTGGAACAAATACAGCCAGGAGACCTACTGTATTTCCCTGGCCATATCGCCATGTATATTGGTGATAACAAGTATGTGCATTCTTCTCTCGGAGGCAATGAAGTGAGTATTAATAGTCTAGACGAACTACATCCTGACTACCGGGAAGATCTAGCCACAACGATTACGGCGGTTGGCAGCCTGTTTGCACCATAAGAAGGACGTAAAAAGATCAGAACTTGATGTTGAATCAAGCTCCGATCTTTTTTTCTTAAATATCTACGATCAAGTATAAACACATATTCCACGTAATAAAAATATAAAATCATCACAAAAGCAAGGGCTTTAAAAATTTAAACTTTCTTTATTTATATTTAAAACAAAACTATTTATTGTTGATTGTAGTGAAGGCTGGGCGACTCCTTGGTCCTTCAATTACTCTATTTACAGGTGCTTCAAATGCACATTAAAGATCAAGTAGCTTCAATATGCGTAATAATACAAGTCCTTTTATATAGTTTATCATAATCAATGTTTCCCCTATAAATGTTTTTAATTTACAATTTGACTCAAAACTTTTTTCTTAATACTTCATTTAATACTAAACACTTTTT
>DEQI01000046.1:0-455 GCA_002360295.1 Planococcaceae bacterium UBA3370 | reverse complement strand
GCTTCTCTTTATGACTTGCAGAACGATCCCAAAATTGTGGAAGAAATGACTTTTACTTCTCCAAGTACAGGTAACCGTATTGGACTTTCTTATTTACAGCCACGCACTAAAGATGACTTATTGAAAAGACGAAAAATGATAGAACATTGGGCGAAGCATACAGGTGGCATTATGGGAAGAAGCCCGGATTATTTGAACAGCGTATTAATGAGCTTTGCCTCTTCTGCAGATTACTTAGAAGGGAAGGAAAATTGTTTTCCAAATAATTTAAAAGCCCTTTACGAATTGGCAAAAGAAAAAGATTTATCCTTTACACATACTTTTATTTCTCCTCAGGTAAATCGATCCATCATTTATATGGAAGACGAGAATAAGCCTATTACGGCGAAAATTGTCGAAGAGAACGAAGATGGGATAATCATTAAAGGAGCTCGCTTATTAGCTACTCAAGGTGG
>DEQI01000310.1 GCA_002360295.1 Planococcaceae bacterium UBA3370 | reverse complement strand
TTACACAATTTAAAAAACTCGAACTATTAGAAAACGTTTTCATCATGAATACTGTAAGAGAAATGCTCTTAAACGTATTTTTTTCGAAATTATGACAATTATAAATTTTTTTTATTTTTATTTCTTTTTTCATGTATTTCTTTTAAAATTTCATGATGACTTATTGGAAATTTACCGAAAATAGATTATCAAAAATATATTGTGCGAGGCTTGCTTTTGTCTCATTTTTCACATGTATAAAAACTGTATACCTTCTTTCAAAATAAACGGAATCGTCCTTCCTTTATTCCTTCATGCAGTACTTAAATAGACCATTTCAACCAATAACGATAAAAAACAAAGGTGACCAGAAAAAAGCTGGACACCCACTACTCCCTCATCAACTATTTATTTAGAAAAAAATACTCCGATACCACTTCACATGAGACTGTCTTGAATCAATTATTTACATATAATATGGACCCGTTTTTATACAAAATCCAAAAGGACATTACGTAACAAAAATAAAATCGAATGCGAGGTTTAATAAAATGAACGCGTGTAAGAAAGCAATTAATAATCCTTGTTGATTTAATTTTTTCATGATTGATTCATCCATAACGATCACCTCATTTATTTATTTCCTTAAATATACAACATCCATTTTAAATTTGCAAAATATTTTAAATAATTGGTCTTTTTATTTTTGTGCGCATTTTTCAATGGAAAATGGGATAATATAAGAAAATATTGGAGGTATGAAGATGAAAAAAGCTTTAATCGTTATTGACTTTACAAATGATTTTGTTGCGGCTGATGGCAGGCTTACATGCGGAGAACCAGGACAAGCAATCGAAAATAAAATTGTCGAATTGATTGAAACGTTTACAAGCCAAAAGGAGGTAGTGATTTTTGCAAATGATATTCATTTTGAAAACGATCCATACCATCCTGAAACAAAACTATTCCCTCCTCACAATATTGTTGGTACTTCTGGACGAGATTTATACGGAAAAGTGAAAACTGTATATGAGAAACATAAAGAAAACTATTTAAGTTTTGACAAAACTCGTTACAGTGCATTCGCAGGGACAAATTTACATTTACTATTACAAGAGCGTAATATTCAAGAAATTCATTTAGTAGGTGTTTGTACAGACATTTGCATCTTACATACAGCGGTTGATGCTTACAATTTATCTTATAAAACAGTTATTTACCGCGATGGTGTTGCTAGCTTCAACAAACTCGGGCACGAATGGGCGCTCGGTCATTTCGAGCATACTCTTGGAGCCACTATCAAATAATAAGACAAATAAATATTAAAAATCATTTATAAATGTTTAAAACCTTACGAAAATGGTTATAAATAAGTACGCGCTATTATAATTATTTTTAAAAGGAGATGAACTACTTGATTAGCTTTATTTGGTATTTAATAATCGGCGGTCTTTTAGGGTGGTTAGCTGGCGTTATACTCGGTAAAGACGTTCCTGGAGGTGTCATCGGGAATATTGTGGCCGGAGTTATCGGCTCTTGGCTAGGTAGTTTAATACTTGGAAATTGGGGTTGGAGAGTTTCTGATTTCTATGTCTTCCCTGCTTTAATTGGAGCAGTTGTATTAATTTTTATTGTTAGCTTTATAATGAAATCCATGCGTAAAGCAACGTAAAATCATCATTTCTGCAGAACGTGAAAACGATGCATGGCACAAATGGTAACACTGTGCTTAAACGTTTATTAAAAGCGCCATCTCATCAATTTTGAGCTGACGCTTTTTTTACATTCTCGCGTGCGATTCTTTCTAAATCAGTACTGTATTGTCGATACAATTTATAATAGTAAAGTACATCTTGAACATACTGGTCACTATGATTATATTGAAAGACAGCTTTTTTAATCTGTCCTTTTGCTACTCCTTCTGTTGATAAAAAATAGGCTGCAGAATAGACAGCATCTTCTATATCAAAAGGATCTGCCTTACCATCTCCATTCGCATCGATCCCATAGCCTCCATATTTTTTTATGATGACTGGATTCATTTTATCTGTTTGAGAAATATCGCCCTGCCCCAAACCTTTACAAGAAGGATGCTTCCAACCAACAAAGGTACAAGGCATAAACTGCATATGTCCTTCTGCACCTAATGGAGATACAAGTGTTTTCATAGTAGAAAATCGAGTTTCAACACGGTGATGCGCTGCGAGGAGTGTCCAAGGCACATTATATTTCTTACCAGCCTCCATATAAATGGGAATATAATTTAGAGGGATTTGGATATCAAAATTCGACTGTATTTGTTCAAACTCAGCTTCATCTATAGCTTGTTCAATAATCGGCAATTGCTGTAGTTCCTTCCATGCTAAAAAGGCAAAAAAATAAACGGTAATCGCAACCGGAATGAGCAAAATAATTAAAAAAAGCTTAACAGATGGAGAAATCAACGGTTGTTTCGATTTCTTGTTATGTGCCATTGCTACCACCTACCTTACAATATACATGTACTATTATATCTCACTTTACCCAATTTATAATGGTTGATAATTTCCAATAAAAAGTTTAAAATAAAAAGTCATTAATTAAGTTTTTTAAAAGGAGATATACATACATGTGGAAAGACTTTAAAGAATTCGCGATGCGTGGCAATGTTATGGATCTAGCTATAGCCGTTGTTAT
>DEQI01000211.1:316-5649 GCA_002360295.1 Planococcaceae bacterium UBA3370 | reverse complement strand
TATATCGTAACAGATATGCTGCGTGATGTACTTGATTATGGAACTGGCGCGAGAGCGAAAAGCACGCTAAAATTCTCTTCAGATTTCGCTGCAAAAACAGGGACAACACAAGATTATAAAGACGTTTGGTTAGTTGGCTATAATCCTACTATTTCTTTAGGTGTATGGATGGGGTATGATCAACCTCGTTCACTGTATACGTTTAATAATACGTACTATCAACCAAGTACACGTGTCAACTTGCTATGGGGAACTTTAATGAATGCAATGTATGATAGCAATCCAGAGCTAGTAGGGACTAAAGAAACATTTAAACAGCCGGCAAATGTTGTATCAGCTTCATTTTGTGGAATTTCCGGTTTAGCTCCTTCCGACGCTTGTTCTAATGCGGGGTTAGTTCGATCTGATTTATTTAATAAAAATGTGTTCTTACCTTCTGCTCCTGATGACAGTTTAATCTCTTCTTCATCTGTCATTATTGAAGGGAAATCTTATAGTGCCCTACCTTCTACTCCAGAAGAATTCATAACTATGGGCGGTGTAGGATTAAGTGAAATATTTGTTAATCGTATGCTCGGTAATCTTGGCGGAGACCCCGCAAAACTATTACCAAATAATTCATCATTAAGCTCATCTACTGTTTCAGGTGCTACTTTCAAACCAGATAGTGCTCCACCTGAGTCGGTAACGGCATCGATAGAAGGTAACACACTCACTTGGACTAAATCTGCATCCAATGATGTAGTTGGATATCGCATATTTACGTCCGATGGTAATTTTGTTACATCTCTTAAATTTGAAGATGGACGTCGTATTCCAATTACGAAAGGCACGAACTATTATGTAGTGGCTGTCGATATTACAGGTTTACAATCTACACCTTCTAACATTGCAGAATCTATCGCTACTCCTCCACCTGAAGAGCCAGTTGAAGAGGAAATAGAGGATGATGATGTAGACAATGAAAATGACAAAAATGACAATAGCGATGAACAAACTGGACAAGAAGAACAAATAACGATTGAATAAAAATAGGGTTCCAGGAAAGTTTTTACCTTTCCTGGAACCTCTTTTTTAACTAATTAATACTGATTTTAAAATTTCAACTGCTTCGTCCATCTCTTCTTCACTAACTGTTAATGGTGGTAACAGGCGTATAACTTTAGGTCCAGCTTGCACAACAAGTAATCCAGCTTGCTCTAATTTTGTTACAAGCGGTCCAACTTCCTTCCCACCACAGCTTATACCTAGCATTAAGCCTATCCCTTGAATAGAAAATGGTTCATTTGGTAGAGCTTCTGCTAATTTATTTTTTAAATAGGCAGACTTCGCTTGGACATTATTTAAAAACGTTTCGTCAAATACATGATCAATGACTGTTTGCGCAACTGCAACTGCAAGTGGATTACCACCAAATGTAGTGCCATGAGTGCCTGCATTAAATGTGTCAAATAACTCTGCAGTACCTAAAATTCCGCCGATTGGGAAACCGCCCCCAAGCCCTTTTGCCATCGATACGATATTTGGTTTCAATATGGTTTGTTCAAAAGCAAATCGAGTACCTGTTCTTCCAATCCCTGTTTGCACTTCATCGACAATCAGTAAAATACCGTGCTCTTCGCAAATGGTTTGAATCGCCTCAGCAAATTCAGGTGTTACTGCATTTACACCACCTTCACCTTGTACGACTTCAAGCATAATCGCCGCAACAGAATCATCAATAGCTGCTTTTAACGCGGCTACATCATTAAAAGGCAATGTTGTAAATTTGTCTACTAACGGACCAAAGCCGTTACGAACTTTATCCTGTCCAGTAGCGGACATAGCACCGAAAGTACGACCATGGAATGATTGCTCAAACACAATAATATGGTGTTTGCCCGTATGTTTACGCGCAAGTTTAATGGCTGCTTCATTGGCCTCAGCCCCACTATTACAGAAAAAGGCATAGGATAAAGGTAAATCATTTACTAAAGAGGCAGCTAGTTGTTCTTGCCCTGGGCTTTCGAATAAATTACTAATATGCCAAAGCTTTTCGCTTTGTTCTTGAAGTGTTTTTACGATTGCTGGATGTGCGTGACCTAAACTACAAACAGCGATACCGCTCGTAAAATCTACATAACGCTTCCCTTCACTATCGTAAACAATCGTCCCTTTTCCTTCGACAATACTGATGGGTCTTCTAGTGTAATTTTGGAATAACGCGCTCATTTCACTAACAGCTCCTTTACAATTGTTGTACCTGTTAATGTGTCATTAACAATTTGTACAGACGGGATCCCTGCCTCTAGACAAGCAAGTGCGCCTTGTACTTTCGGAATCATTCCTCCGTAAATCCGTTCTTCTTTGATCCATTGCGCAATAGATTGCTTGGAAATTTCCNNTTCCTTTTTATATTCCCCTTCGATACGAATTCCTGCAACATCTGTTACAAGCAATAAACTTTCCGCACCGATAGCAAGTGCTATTTCACTCGCTACTGTATCGCCATTAATATTAAGTGCTAGACCGTCTATTGTCGCACCGATACAGGCAATAACAGGAACAATGTTAACAGCCACAAGTGAATCGATTAATGCTGTATTTACTCGTTGAACTTCTCCAACGTAACCATATGTTTCTGCATCTAAAAAAGTACTTTCTAACAGGAGTCCATCAAAGCCGTTTAATCCAATTGCTTGAATTCCCGCGATATTTAATTCGTGAACTAGAGCGGGATTTACTTGACCAATTAGCGTTGACTTCACAATATCAATGGCATCCCCATTCGTTACACGTAGCCCGTTTACAGTATGTGACTTCACTTGGCTTGCGTCTAATGCTCGGTTGATAGCTGGCCCTCCACCATGCGTAATAATAATGCTGTATCCTTGCTCTTGTAATGCTTTAAATTGATGAAAGAACTCCTCATTTAACCCTTCTAATGTGCTTCCACCTAATTTAATGACAATTTTACGATCGGTAGGATGCATTGATTTGTACATAGTCATAAGTTAAATCACACCCCCATGCATAGCCATGACCATTCCCCTGTTCTAATGAAACGTAAATTTTCACTTCATGCTGTTTTAAAATATCAATTAATTGCTCCTCTGAAAATGGTATAGGCTCCCCTTTTTCTACCATGGTAACGCCACCGATTTGAATCGTAATTTTATCAGGATCTACTGTCGCTCCAGAATAGCCAACCGCAGCAATAATACGCCCCCAGTTTGCATCACAACCAAATACGGCTGTTTTTACCAGTGGGGATCCAACGACTGTCTTCGCAATTTTGCGCGCTTCTTCATCATTAATAGCCCCTTCTACTTCGACCTCAATTAATTTGGTTGCTCCTTCACCGTCACGGGCAATAGATTTAGCTAGATCTTCAGATACTGCTTTTAAAGCGGTATAGAAATTTCCCCAATCTGGATGTTGTGGGGTTAAAGACTCATTCCCTGCTAAACCATTTGCCATCACGATGACCGTATCATTTGTGGATGTGTCACCATCCACTGTAATCGCATTAAATGTACAATTTGTTATTTGTGATAAAGCGTTTTGTAATTCCGCCGATTCAATATTCGCATCTGTAGCAATAAAGCCAAGCATCGTCGCCATATTGGGCTCAATCATTCCTGAACCTTTCGCTGTTCCTGAAATGATAATTTCCTTGCCATCTACTACTGTTGCATAGGTTGTATTTTTCATCACAGTATCAGTTGTCATGATTGCTTGTGCAAAATCAATACCGCTTTCTAAACTAGCACTAGGCTTTAATATGTCTACCCCTTTTTCTACTGGTGCCATTTTCATTATCTCGCCGATAACACCCGTAGATGCTACGCCTATTAAATTAGCTTCAATACCTAATTTTTGTGCGGCTAGCTCTTGCATTTTGTAGGCATCTGCAAGCCCTTGTTTACCAGTACATGCATTGGCGTTCCCTGAATTGACGATGATTGCTTGCATTTTTTGCGTATTATAAACTACTTCTTTCGTAACCTTTATCGGTGCAGCTTGCACGACATTTGTCGTGAACACTCCTGCAACACTTGCAGGCACTTTACTCACTAATAACGCTAAATCTTTTTTCTTATGCTTAATGCCACAATGCACCCCTGCAGCAGTGAAACCTTTAGGTGATACGATATTTTTACTAGAAAGCTTTTTCATCTCAATTGTTGACGTCATACATGTTCCCCCTTATATAAATAGCGGTACGACATTTAATCCTGTCGTCTGCGGTAAATTCATTTGCACATTCATATTTTGAATCGCTTGCCCAGCTGCACCTTTTACTAAATTGTCAATGACACTAATGATTGTCGCTCGGTTCGTCCGTTCATCCAATTGCACGTAGACATCACAGTAGTTAGAACCTTTTACTCTATTAGTCCCGATAGAAGAAGCATTTTCAATAACTCGAACAAACGGATTGTTGGCATACGTATCTTTTAAGCAGCTAGTAAGTTGCGCTTGTGTTACACCCGATGGGACTTGCGCATATGAAGTGACTAAAATACCACGCGTCATCGGTACTAAATGGGTATTAAACGAAATGTTTGTTTCGACATCAGCAAACATTTGAATAGCCTGTTCAATTTCTGGTATATGCTGATGCTCATTAATTTTATAAATAGAGGAATTTTCATTTGTTTCACTAAAATGTGTAGCCTGAGAAGGTTTATTACCTGCTCCTGATATGCCACTCTTTGCATCTATTACTAAAAAGCTAGGATCAATTAGTTGTTCTTTTAATAACGGTAATAGCGATAGTAGAACAGCCGTTGGATAACAACCCGGATTAGCAATCAATTCCGCATCTGCAATATTCACTTCATTCCATTCTGTTAATCCGTACACACTTGCTTCAATTGCATGTTGTGGTGCAGCCGTTTTTTTATACCAATGCTCGTATTTAGTTACATCTTTTAATCGAAAGTCTCCAGATAAATCAATTAGTTTTGGTCCTTTATGCAGTAAAGGTGGGAACAAACTACTCGATACCCCAGAAGGCGTACTAGCAAAAATGACATCAAACTGCTCTAACACTTCGTAATCAATTTTTTGTAGCGGTTCGTCCTTAACATCGAGTAAATGAGGAAATTTCGTCGAAAAAAGAGTGCCTTCCTCTGATGATGTGAATAATTCCATTTGTTCTACTTCTTTATGATTATGTAAAAAACGAATTAATTCCACGCCACCATAACCTGTGGCACCAATAATTCCAACTTTCATTCCACTCACCCCTGAAACAAGATAAAAATAGTATAATTCTGTATAAATATTTAGTCAACTGAATTTTTATATAAAAATAAAAAATTCTAAATTTTTTAAAGATATTCATC
>DEQI01000211.1:0-175 GCA_002360295.1 Planococcaceae bacterium UBA3370 | reverse complement strand
TAGCCTTCGTTCTTCTTTAGACGATAATCCCCAAGGAGTCACGCTGGCTCCACTCCAATCAACATACACTTATTAATAATTTCAACTTATTGATTTATCAAAATGCATAGAAACGAAGCACTTTAAAACCCCTTTTATTCCTTAATCAAATCCAAATCGAGTAGGAGGGAGTGAT
>DEQI01000369.1:1439-3355 GCA_002360295.1 Planococcaceae bacterium UBA3370 | reverse complement strand
TTGGCAAACGCTGCTACTTGGCGCAATTCAAACGAAGAATCATAGCCAATTAACCACGTATCCCTTGTTAAGCCTAACTCATTTTCAGAGTTCACTAAAGGAATTTTATGAATAGCTTCCTCGCCATTCAACGTTATAGAAGGTAATATTGCATAGCCAATTCCATTCATCACCATTTGTTTACATGTTTCAATTTGATCCACTATGATTTGATGGCGAGGATTAGAATGAAAATGTCGCTGCCACCATTGCTGTATTTCTTGATAGTAATTGGAGTCACTTTTAAACTGAATAAATGGTCTGTCCGTCGTTTGAATTTGTTCCAAATCGGTTATTTCATTATCTACAAAATACATAACATCTCTAAATAAATGAATTTTTTTACCTTTCCAATCAGCTTGTCCACGAACAATCCCAACATGTGCTTCGCCTTCGTAGAGCGCTTTTACAATTTCAGAACTCCAACCCGTCATCAATGAAATTTTCGCATCTGGATAAAGGGTCACAAAATCTTTCAGTACTTTAGGTAACCAATTTTGTCCAACTATAGAAGCGCAGGCAATTTTTAATGTACCATGTATTTTAGAATTTAACGCTTGAATCGTATCAAAAATTTCTTCTCTTCGTGCTATTGACTCAATAGCGTATTGTACAACGAGTTCTCCTGCTGGTGTCGGTGTCAATCCTTTCGGAGAGCGTAAAAACAAACGCGTACCCCAATCTTTTTCAATTGATTGCAATCGCTGTGAAAGTGCAGGCTGCGTTAAAAATAATCGCTCTGCTGCCTTTCGCATATTACGCTCCTCCGCTAAAATTTTTATAATTTCTACTTCAGTTGCTGTCATTCAATCACTCCATCCAAAAGCAAATACACGAATAGTATGTACCCAAATATATAAAATTCGTACACATTTGCCTTACCTATAAATTCAAATTTTTGTATATAAAAATCGACAAAATCCACTAATTAGGATTTTGCCGATACTCTATCAATCTGTTATTTCTCATTTGAATAAATATATTTTTTCAATTGCTTCAAAATAACACGGCGCGTCATTATACCTTCAAATGTTCCTTGATGATCAACAACACATAAAAATGCATGATTAATAACTAAATCGAGCGCCTTTTGGAATGTATCAGTTGTTTTTAAAAAAGCTACTTCTCTATCCATTACATCTTCTACTTTAATGGAGGCAAGCTTGTCATATTCAATCCGTTCCAACCCTAAAATGGCTTCAGTAATCATTTTTGTACTGAGTAAACCTTGTAACCTATATTTTACATCTAAAACAGGAATGGATGAATAGCCTGTTTTCGTTAAAACTAGTAAAGCATGTTCTGCACTATTTCCACTTTGGACATGTGCAACTTTTTCAGAGGAAATAATAAATTCGCTAATTGGCATGTCTAGTAAAGCTCTGCTGTTTAATGAAATCATGAACATTCTACTCCTTTTGGGGTCCCTAAAAAAAGAACAACATACTACCTACTCTTTATCATATCACAGTTCTTTTCATAATGACTATGCTAAGGGCGTAGAGATTTCCATAAAATGCTTTATAAGGATATTCACGCTTTCGCCTATTTTTAAACAATCCCGATAGTTGCAGGATCTTTCCCCTATCTAAACTGCCACCGAGAAAAAAGACCATAATGAATAAAAAGGGACCACTATGGCTCTATATAGATAATGTGAACCCCTGCAACGTCCCGAGGAAATCACACTAAAAAAGTCAGTTAATCAATGTAGAAACATCTCCTAACTGATTAAAACTTATAGTATCGTCCATACTACGTTGAAACAATTAGCATTAATAAGCGCTTGAAGTTGCCCAATAATAAAAAATCATCATTCCCATGAAAATACCAACAATCAAGTACATTAAAATGATTGGATTCAAAATAAACGGGTG
>DEQI01000369.1:926-1383 GCA_002360295.1 Planococcaceae bacterium UBA3370 | reverse complement strand
TTTCATTTGATACACGAACAATCACATAATAGCTATATGCACAAAGTAATAGGATAACAAAAATAGCTGGATAAAGCCATATACCCATTCGAAACACTCCTTTCGTTTCTTACAGTATGCGCTCTACCAGCTATTCAATATTCACTACAGATCAATTTACTATTCTACAATATGGTATTATTTATCTTCCTGATTAATTCAAAAAATACTGCTCTACTACTTTATTTGCCGGTAATGGACGATCATATAAATATCCTTGTACTTTTTGGCAATTAAATTTTCGTAAAAACTGCTCTTGTGCCATTTCTTCTACACCTTCTGCAACTACTTCAAGTCCTAACGTATGAGACAATAAAATAATAGCTTCCACAATGGCCTCATTCTTTTTATCTTTTTGAATGTCTGCTATAAAGGATTGATCTATCTTAATAATATCAATAGGATATTTTTTTAAGTA
>DEQI01000369.1:0-847 GCA_002360295.1 Planococcaceae bacterium UBA3370 | reverse complement strand
GTTTCATGTAAATTGGTCATGGAGCTTTCTGTAATTTCAAGTTCTAAATATTTTGGTTCAATTTCATATTGTATAAGAAGTTGCTCTATTCTAGTCGCAAAGTTTTTTTGTTTGAACTGCTTTGGAGAAATATTTACGGCAATTCGAACAGGACGGAATCCTTGCTCACGCCATTCTTTTTGATATTGGCACACCCTCTCCAATACCCAATCACCAATCGGTAATATCAATCCTGAGGATTCTGCTAGTGGAATAAATTGTCCTGGAGAAACCATGCCAAATTTCCGATTATGCCAACGTATTAAAGCCTCAAAACTATTAATCGTATTTGTTTTTAAATCAATTTGCGGTTGAAAATGAACAGTCATTTCATCAAGCTCAATAGCGCGATGCAAATGCGCTTCCATTAAAGCTTCATTCGGGAAATATTGAATTAAATCTTTCTCATAAAAACGGTAAGTGGAGCGACCATTATTTTTCACAAAAAATAAGGCTTGATCCGCCTCATTCATGATGATCTCCAGATTCCGCTGTTCACCTGTATCAATCGTAATACCAATAGATATAGTAATAAAATACTCTTGTTCATCTATCGTAAATGGTTTTTTAAACATTCGAAAAATATTTTCTATACAGGCATCTAGTTCAGTTTGTTCATTATAATGAAATATTATAACGTATTCATCGCCACTGTAATGGAATACTTCACAAAAGTCACTACGTAATGTTTTTAATCGACGGCTTACATTAAGAAGTAAACTGTCTGCCTTCATTTTCCCTAAAGATTCATTAAATTTTTTGAACCGATCCAAGTCTACGAGCATTAACGCCGTATTCAATTGTTCTG
>DEQI01000306.1:4020-4598 GCA_002360295.1 Planococcaceae bacterium UBA3370 | reverse complement strand
CAAACACGTTTCGTATTGAAAAAGGCTTTAGAACAAAATTTAACACCAATCGTTGTTGTGAACAAAGTCGATAAAGATTCTGCTCGTCCTGAAGAAGTTGTAGATGAGGTATTAGAGCTTCTTATCGAGCTTGATGCTAATGACGATCAGCTGGATTTCCCAGTCGTATACGCTTCTGGTGTAAATGGTACGGCATCATTAGATCCAGACCCAGCAAATCAAGAAGAAAACATGCAATGCTTATTTGAACAAATCATTGAGCATATTCCAGCGCCTGTAGACAATTCAGAAGAACCATTACAATTCCAAGTAGCATTACTTGATTATAATGATTTCGTTGGTCGTATTGGGATTGGTCGCGTTTTCCGCGGTACTATTTCAGTTGGCCAACAAGTAGCGTTAATGAAGCTTGATGGTTCTGTGAAAAACTTCCGTGTAACGAAAATTTTTGGCTTCTTCGGTTTAAAACGTGAAGAAGTTCAATCAGCAAAAGCTGGGGATTTAATCGCCGTTTCAGGGATGGAAGCAATCAATGTAGGGGAAACAGTATGCCCAATAGAGCATCAAGAAGCATTACC
>DEQI01000306.1:0-3945 GCA_002360295.1 Planococcaceae bacterium UBA3370 | reverse complement strand
GCAGGTCGTGAAGGAAAATGGGTTACTGGTTCAAAAATCGAAGAGCGTTTACGTGCACAGCTACAAACTGACGTATCACTTCGTGTAGAAGATACAGATTCTCCGGATGCATGGACAGTATCAGGGCGTGGTGAATTACACTTATCGATCTTAATCGAAAACATGCGTCGTGAAGGATTTGAATTACAAGTATCAAAACCACAAGTAATTATTAAAGACGTTGATGGTGTGAAATGTGAACCAATCGAGCGCGTACAAGTCGATGTACCGGAAGATTGTGTTGGTTCGATTATCGAATCACTTGGTACACGTAAAGGTGAAATGTTAGACATGATTAATAACGGTAACGGTCAAGTACGTATTATTTTTAACGTACCAGCTCGTGGCTTAATCGGTTATACAACTGAATTCATGTCTTTAACAAAAGGTTTCGGTATTATTAACCATACGTTTGATTCGTATCAACCAGTTGTAGCGGGTAAAGTTGGTGGACGTCACCAAGGTGTACTTGTTTCAATGGAAAACGGTAAATCAACAACTTATGGTATGATGCAAGTAGAAGACCGTGGTACACTATTTGTAGAACCGGGTACAGAAGTTTATGAAGGGATGATCGTTGGTGAAAATACGCGCGAAAACGACATCACTGTCAACATTACAAAACAAAAACAAAAAACGAATGTCCGTTCTGCAACGAAAGACCAAACGAATGTCATTAAAAAGCCTCGCCTTATGACATTAGAAGAAGCATTAGAATATTTAGATGATGATGAGTATTTAGAAGTAACACCAGAGTCAATTCGTTTACGTAAACAAATTTTAGATAAAAACGAACGTGAACGTATTGCGAAAAAGAAAAAATACGCGGAGATGGAGCAATAAGGGCGTATAAACAGAAAGGATGACGGTGTTGTTGAATTTAGCTTTGCACTTTATTCAGGCATCTGCACCTGTTGAAACGATTAACGATCCACTTGTATATGGTCGAATGGCCGGCATTACGCGCTTTATTTATGAGCATTTTGCTAGTGTTGATGCGAATGGCACAGTAGACTATACAATCCCTGGCTATATTACACTTGCCGTTATTTTTATGTTATCTGCAATCGTATTTAAGCTTGGATTTGCTCGAGAATTACCATTAATCAAAAATATTATTATTTATGCATTTCTATTTGTAGGATGTATTTTGTTAACAGTCTTCGCTTTCTTCTTACCGATGATAGAGGGGCTAATGGTTGCGGCGCTTATTTTAATCGTCTATAAAACACGAATGTGGCGCGAAAAACGTGAACAAGCTATTGAAAATAAATCGGTATAACGAAACTGCACTTGTCATTGTTAGATTTTACTAACAATGATGGAGTGCAGTTTTTTTGTATGTCTAATTAATAAGAGTGTTGTATCGGACTCACACTTTTTTTCTTCAGTGCATAACCTACTCTAGGCGAAAAAGTAGAGTTAAAGGGGGAAAGAATATGAAAGGAATTCGGAAATGGAGTATGCTTGCTACACTTCTTTGTTTTGTGCTCCTCTTAGCAGCTTGTGGGAAAGATGAGTTAAAAGAAGTGAGTATTGGTGAAGTAACACGCTCGATTTTCTATGCACCGCAATATGTAGCAATTGAAAAAGGCTTCTTTGAGGAAGAAGGCTTGAAAATTGATTTAAAAACAATTGCTGGTGGCGATAAAACAATGACAGCATTATTATCTGGCGGGATTGATGTGGCACTTGTAGGATCAGAAACATCCATTTATGTAACAGCTCAAGGAGCAAATGATCCAATTAAAAATTTTGCACAACTGACACAAACAGATGGTACCTTCCTTGTCTCACGTGAAAAAATTGATAATTTCACTTGGGATATGTTGAAAGGCTCTACATTCCTCGGGCAACGCAAAGGCGGTATGCCACAAATGGCAGGAGAATTTGTATTAAAAAAACATGGTATTGATCCCCATGCTGATTTGGAGTTAATTCAAAACATTGATTTTGCCAATATCTCGACAGCCTTTGCCTCAGGGACTGGAGATTTTGTGCAATTATTTGAACCGACTGCGAGTGTCTTTGAAAAAGAGGGGGTTGGACACATTGTCGCATCGTTTGGGACTGAATCTGGCCATCTACCCTATACATCATTCATGACAAAAGCAAGCTTTATTGAGGAAGATGCTGAAACAGTTGAAAAGTTTACGAGAGCAATTAAAAAAGCACAGGACTGGGTTTATGCAAATAGTGCTGAGGATGTAGCAAAAACCATTTCTCCTTATTTTGAAAACACAGATGTAGAGCTCATTGCAACAGTTGTTGAGCGCTATAGAGCACAGGAGTCTTATGCGAAAGATCCGATTTTAGACGAAGAAGAATGGAATAACTTGCAAGATGTGATGGAGGAAGCAGGAGAGTTACCGAAAAGAGTAGACTATAAAGAGCTAGTAGATACATCATTTGCAGAGAAAGTAACGAAGTAATATGGGATTTTTAACAGTTAGCAATGTTCATCATACGTACTTTTCAAGGGAAGCTGCAACAGAGGCATTACGGGATATAAGCTTTTCGGTAGAAGAGGGTGAGTTTGTTTCTATATTAGGTGCAAGTGGTTGTGGGAAATCCACGTTACTTTCCATTATTGCCGGTCTATTAACACCCACTATGGGACTCGTTACGATAGAAGGGCAACCTGTGAAAGGTACCGAAAAGCAATCGATTGGCTATATGTTACAGCAAGATTATTTATTTCCGTGGAAAACGATTGAAGAAAATGTAACGCTCGGGTTAAAAATATTACAACAAAACGAGAAACAATCACAAAACATTGCTCAACAATTACTTCAAGCTGTAGGTTTACCTCAAATCGAAAAGAAGTTTCCGAGAGAACTGTCAGGTGGCATGCGGCAGCGAGTAGCACTAGCTAGAACATTAGCTGTTGATCCGAAAATTTTGTTACTCGATGAGCCATTTTCAGCTTTAGATTATAAATCAAAGCTGACATTGGAAGATTTAGTGTCAAAGATGTTAAAAGATTTTAGTAAAACGGCGATACTGGTGACACATGATATCGGAGAAGCCATTGCTATGAGTGATCGCATACTTTTATTATCTGCGAAACCTGGGAAGTTGCATCAAATTTTTGAAGTACCGTCAGAACTAGCTTTGTTAACACCGTTTGAGGCACGTGCACATGCAAGCTATTCTACGCTATTCCAAACGATTTGGAAGGAGCTGGAGAGCCTTGAACACGAAAATACTGTATGACAATTATAAAAAAACGCTTAAAAAAGAAAAAAGATACGTTCGTTTTTATCAAGTATTAATCATTTTATGTTTTATTGGTTTTTGGGAAATCGCTTCACATAATAAATGGATAGACCCGCTCATTTTTAGCTCGCCCTCTAAAATATGGGGATTATTTATAGAAAAATTACTGGATGGCACGTTGTTAATGCATGTTAACGTCACACTGATGGAAACCGTGCTCGGCTTTATTTTAGGGACGCTCCTTGGTACTATTTTAGCGGCAATTCTTTGGTGGTCACCTTTTCTATCAAAAGTAGCTGATCCGTATCTTGTCGTTTTAAATGCGATGCCAAAAGTAGCGCTTGGCCCAATATTAATCGTTGTAATGGGCCCAGGGATGACATCAATCATCACAATGGGGGCCATTATTTCTGTTATTATATCGACTATTGTTATTTACACAGCATTTAAAGAAGTAGATCCAAACTATTTAAAAGTGCTACAAACATTTAGTTCGACACGCTGGCAAATGTTTAAAGAAGCCATTTTACCTGCATCATTTCCAACAATTATATCAACATTGAAAGTAAATGTAGGCTTGTCGTGGGTTGGGGTTATTGTAGGGGAATTTCTCGTTTCATCAAAAGGGCTTGGATATTTAATTATTTACGGATTCCAAGTGTTCAACTTTAATCTTGTATTAATGTC
>DEQI01000377.1:1826-3705 GCA_002360295.1 Planococcaceae bacterium UBA3370 | reverse complement strand
CTAAACATTCGATATTAGCTTTTGCAGTACTTGCAACATGGATCAAAACGGTTATCGTATATCAGTCTAGCTTTGATATGAAAATTGAAAATGGTATGCAATTTTTCATATTGTTTATTAATCCATTAAGCTTCTTATTGTTTGCTTATGGGATTTCGTTATTATTCAAAAAAGCGAAAGTTCGAAATCGATATATTTTATTTGTGAGCTTTATTTTATCTATTGTTCTTTATGGAAACGTAGCCTTTTATCGTTTTTATAATGACTTTATCACGTTACCCGTATTGTTCCAAACTAGCAATTTCGGTGATTTAGGTACTTCAGCAGCTGCCATTATAAATGCTTATGATATTTTATATTTTGCAGATGTCATTGTATTATTCATCTTTTTTAAATTGGTTCCAAAATTTAAAGAAGAAATATCAATTCGAAAAGATTATCGAAATGCATACTTCTTAATTTCAGTAGCTATTTTATTATTGAATCTTGGTTTAGCTGAAACAGAACGCCCTCAACTTTTAACGCGTAGCTTTGACCGAGAGTTATTAGTAAAAAATATCGGTACGTATAACTACCATTTGTACGATATTTATATTCAGTCTAAATCTTCAGCACAGCGAGCGTTGGCAGACGGTAGTGAGCTGGTAGAGGTAAATAACTATGTACGTGCAAATCAAGCAGAGCCAAATCCAGAAATGTTCGGTAAATATGCTGGGCGAAATGTTATTTTAGTATCTCTTGAATCATTGCAAAACTTTGTCATTAATAATGAAATGAACGGTCAAGAAATTACACCGTTTTTAAACTCATTAACACATGATCAAGATACGTATTATTTTAATAATTTCTATCATCAAACAGGACTAGGGAAAACATCTGATGCTGAATTTATTGTAGAAAACTCATTATTTGGTTTAGGACGTGGAGCAGTATTTTTCACTCATGGTGGAAATACGTATAACTCAATGGCAGAACGTCTAGGAGAAAATGGATATTTCACAAGTGTGATGCATCCTAATAATAAATCATTCTGGAATCGCGATATGATTTATAAATCCCTAAACATCGAAAAATTCTATGATGTAGATTCTTATAACATTGGTGAAGGCGAAGCTGTAAACTGGGGTATGAAAGATATTCCATTCTTTGAGCAATCTGCACAGCTAATGAAAGATATGCCGCAGCCTTTCTATACGCGTATGATTACTTTAACGAATCATTATCCGTTCTATTTAGATCCTGAAGATATGATGATTGATGAATATACGTCTAATTCTGGAACATTAAATCGTTATTTCCAAACGGTACGTTATATGGATGAAGCCGTAAAATCATTCTTTGAAGAATTAAAAGAACAAGGCTTATATGACAATTCAATTATTGTGATGTATGGTGACCACTATGGTATTTCAGAAAACCATAATAAAGCGATGGCAATGTATTTAAACAAAGAAGAAATAACACCATATGACAATGCACTATTACAATCTGTACCTTTATTTATCCATATTCCAGGTTCGAATGATGGGCAAGTAATAGATGAGGTTGCAGGACAAATAGATATTCGCCCTACAGTTTTACATTTACTAGGCATTGATACGTCGAAAGATATGCAATTAGGAGCAGATCTTTTCTCGGAGGATCACGAAGAATTTGTTATTTTCCGTGACGGTCGATTTATAACAGATCAAGTTGTTTATGCAAGTGAAACATGTTATGACCTTACTACGGGGGAAGAAATAGATATAAATGCATGCACGCCATATATCGAAAATGCTTCAGCGGAATTAGAATATTCGGATGCTATTATAAACGGAGATTTACTGCGTTTCTATGATGCCAAAACAGGGAACTTAATACAAGGTTCTGTGAAATAGAG
>DEQI01000377.1:0-1818 GCA_002360295.1 Planococcaceae bacterium UBA3370 | reverse complement strand
AGGCTGGGACAAAACCCACCTCTGAATGAAAAGCCAGTGAAATTTTACTCATCGTAAAATTTCACTGGCTTTGATTATTTTCATAATAATATAAGGACCACTTCTGATAAAATTTATGTATACCACTACAAAAATTTCGAAAGAAGGGTCCTTATGTTTAAAGATTATAACATGAATCAATTAATTTTACCTTTAGATTTAGAGGTGAAATTACAAAATAATGATATTGCCTTTCACGTACACCATTTAGTTGAAAGTATCCCTCAAGAAGTATTCAAGCCATTTCTACGAAATACGGGTTGTCCTGCTTACCATCCACGCTTGATGTTAAAAATTATTTTATGCGCGTATACGCAATCAGTCTTTTCCGGTCGTAAAATCGAAGCACTTTTAAAAGACAGTATACGCATGATGTGGTTGGCACAAGGATATGAACCAAGCTATCGCACGATTAATCGATTCCGTGTGCAACCTGAAGTTAAAGAATTAATCCGCCAATGCTTTGTCCAATTTCGCTGCCAACTCGTAAAAGAAAAGATTATTGAACAAGAAGCGATTTTTATTGATGGCACAAAGATTGAAGCGAATGCGAACAAATTTACGTTTGTATGGAAGAAATCCATCGATAAATATCATAAAGGATTAGTCGAAAAATCGAATCAACTTTATGATGAGCTGTTAGAAAAAGAAATCATGCCTGAAATCGAACGAGAAAGTGATGAAGAGCTAACACTTGAGGAACTTGCGCAATTGGTTCAAAAAGTAGACGATGTGATTTCTGATCTGGATCAAAAAATAGAAGAAACACCAGATGTACAAGAGCGAAAATCGTTAAGAAATGAACGCAAATTCCCAAAGCAAGCACGTAAAAGATTATTGGACTTTATCGTAAGAAAACAAAAATATCAAAGAGACTTTGAAATCTTCGGCACACGAAACAGCTATTCAAAGACAGATCTCGATGCGACATTTATGCGAATGAAAGATGATTATATGAAGAATGGTCAATTAAAAGCTGGCTATAATGTACAAATCGCAACAGAAGGCCAATATGCACTAGCTTATAGTCTATTTTCGAATCCAACAGACACACGTACGTTAATCCCGTTCTTAGACGAAATCGAACAATATTATTTTGAGCTACCAAAACACATAGTCGCAGATGCAGGATATGGCAGTGAGCAGAATTATGATGATATCCTTTCTAATCGTAAACGAGAAGCTTTAATTACGTATAACATGTACTTAAAAGAGCAAAAGAAAAAATACAAACTAAACGAATTCAATTCAGCGAACTGGCATTATGATGAGGAAACGGATGTGTACATATGCCCAAATCAACAACGGCTAGAATATAAATATCGTTCTGTCCGTAAGGATAAGTACGGCTTTACGCGAGAGTTTAAAATTTACGAGTGCAAAGACTGTACAGAGTGTCCATTTCGTTCATCTTGTACAAAGGCGAAAGAAGGAAATAATCGTAAATTAATGGTGAATGAGAAGTGGGAACAGCAAAAAGAATATGTGAGAGAAAAGCTTTCAGAAGAGAAAACAAGTTCCATTTATCGTCAACGAAAAATTGATGTGGAACCAGTTTTTGGATTTTTGAAGGCTAATTTGCGTTTCACTCGATTTTCTGTTCGAGGAAAATCGAAGGTTGAAAACGAGATGGGCCTTGCGTTAATGGCGGTGAATTTACGAAAATTCACCGCCATTAACTAAGAATGAATACAGTTTACTTTAAAAATATAGAAAAAAGTGAAATGGAGCGCATTCCACTTCACTTTTTTCGTTTTTTGAAGCTAGTTATGTCCCAGC
>DEQI01000270.1:1738-3372 GCA_002360295.1 Planococcaceae bacterium UBA3370 | reverse complement strand
AAGAATAATGCGATTTCGCGTTCAGCTGAAGCTAATGAGTCAGAACCGTGGATAATGTTGTGTGATACTGTTGTAGCGTAGTCACCACGGATTGTACCAGGGTTTGATTCAGATGGTTTTGTAGCACCCATCATCATACGAGCTAAAGAAATTACAGACTCACCTTCCCATACCATTGCGAATACAGGACCAGATGTGATGAAGTCAGTTAATTCTTTGAAGAATGGACGCTCAGCGTGCTCAGCGTAATGCTTTTCAGCTAATTCTTGAGAAATTACCATTAATTTAGCGCCGCGTAATTTAAATCCACGACGTTCAAAACGGTCAACGATATCACCGATTACTTGACGTTCTACTCCATCAGGTTTAACCATTAAAAAAGTTTTTTCGATTGCCATTGCTATAAACACTCCTTAAGTTTGCATAAAAGGTATTTTACCTACCGATAAATATTACCAAAATAACATTGCCTTCGCAACTATTAGCTAAAATTTGCGCTTTCCGATAAATAAAGCGATATCACGCAGCTTTTTTTTCATCGGATGATTCGGTAAAGCTTCTACTTCTTTTAATGCCTTTTTTAAATACTTATTACTGATTTCTGTTGCTTGCTTTATCGCATCTGAACTACGCACATAACGCAGCATTGCCAAACGCTCTTGCTCTGTTAATGTACCAGCAATGACACGATCAATATAAGGTTTCATTACAGGGTCATCTTTTAATAGCAACATCGGTAGCGTAATGTTTCCTTGTAATAAATCACTGCCTGCTGGTTTTCCTAGCTCTTTATCAGTTGCTGTAAAGTCTAAAATATCGTCAACAATTTGAAAACTCATACCAACAAAATAGCCGTATCGTTTTAAATGTCTCGTATTTTTTTCATCGACTTCCCCTACAACTGCTCCTAATTCACAACTTGATTCAATTAGTAGCGCTGTTTTACGTTTAATACGTCTGAAATAGTCTTTTAAGTGCTGATCTAAACAGAACTTATCTTCAATTTGGATTACTTCACCATTAACAATTTCAACCATCGTACGCGCTAAAATTTGATGTGCGCGCGGATTGTCTATGACTGTTACATATTCTAACGCACGTGCAAAAATAAAGTCGCCTGTATACATAGCCACTCGATTGTTCCACTGCGCTTTTACGGTATGTCTTCCTCTTCTCATATCTGAATCATCAATAACATCATCATGAACGAGAGATGCCATATGAATTAATTCTAGCGGGACGGCAATATGTTTCATTCGTTCAATATTATAATTGCCAAACTTTGCACTTAATAAAACAAATACAGGGCGAATTCTTTTACCACCGGATTGCAATAATTGTAGAGAAGCATCATTTAACAAGTGTGAAGACGAGTTCAACGCTTTTTCTAATTCTTTTTCGATGATATCTATATCCGATTTCAAATCAGAATAGAGCATTTTTAGTTTCATCATTTCCACGTGAACAAACCTTCTCCCACTAAATTTCTTTTTTAAATCCCATATGCATAGCAGCTGCACCGCCACTATATCCTTTATATTCTACATGTTCAAAACCAGCTTGTTTAAACATTTCCGCTAGCTTTTTCATACCTGGAAAATCATTTGCTGATTCTTGAAGCCAAGAATATTCTT
>DEQI01000270.1:0-1642 GCA_002360295.1 Planococcaceae bacterium UBA3370 | reverse complement strand
AAACAAACCGCCATTCCTCCAGGCTTTAATACACGATTCATTTCGCGTAACACTTGCATATAATCCGGTACATTACGCAAACCAAAGCCGATTGTGACATAATCGAATGTATTATCATCAAAAGGTAATTCCATCGCATTACCGTGAATAAGCTCTACAAAATCATAAGGCACAATTTTAGTTTTACCTACAGCTAACATGCTTTCACTAAAATCAATTCCTTTTACAATCCCATCTCCGCCTGTTGCTTCTGCCAGGGCAATCGTCCAATCTGCTGTTCCACAACAAACATCTAAACATGTTGAACCTTTTTTTACATTCATGCGTTTCATTACGTCATTACGCCATAATTTATGCATTTGGAAGCTAATAACAGAATTCATCTTGTCATAGCTACCTGAAATGTGCTCAAATACTTCGTGTACATGCTCTTCTTTCGATTTTGCCATTCTTTCAAAACCTTTCTATCACTTTAAACAAGGCACAAACTGTTGAATAAATAATTTAAGCTCGTCCTTTATTACAATAGTGTTTAGTTGTTCTTGTAATCTCAACTGAAGCCGTTTCATTTCTGTATTAAGCATTTCTTCGAGAAATACACCTGCTGACATTTTCTTCATCGCATCTCCAAATGGTGTCACAATACCATTTTGTAAAGCTGTTAACTCTTTTTGAAGCCTTGCAATTGTTAATGTATCTAGCATCACCTGTTCATACGTGTCAAAATGATACACTTCATAAAATTTTTGAATAAGCGCCGTTTCAATGATTCTCATCGCATCAATCCATTGCTCAAACGGTCTATACATATTTTCATAGACAGTTACTTCTTGCTCACAACGTTCAATAATACCTTGAGATAACTTTTGAATTAATAAAATATTACCTGTGTTTGCTAGAATTTCGTAATAGCGACCACTATAATAATCTCCTGATAGCACAGTCAATTGTTGCTCTTTGGATGTCGCATTTTTTTCTTGAATTTTATCATGTTCAAATAGAGATGAGTGTACAATACCTACAGTAATTGCACTATTTTGCAAATCAGTATCCCACGATTCGCCATTTAAAAATGGTAAAATTAAGAAAAACAATTGATTTTCATCGATAACAGGATCCCCTGTATAACGCAGTAAAGTTCTATGACGAACACGCATGTAAATCGACTCTTTCAGTTGTTGAATTGCTTGTAAAATGTATGTTCCCTTCATAGATCTTACTCCATTTCACTAATCTGACTATTACTAGTCAATTTGGCGTTATATTAATTAACTATTAACATCTTTTTTTAAACCACTTTGTATAATACCATGTGCAGTATGAATTTGTGCTTTCCCACGTATTTTCATTGCGGATGTATGCTCAGTAAACTGGGCAATCATCACTTCTCCTGCATCTAGTTTTTCTGAATGATGAAATTTTGTGTCGGTACCTCTTGTTAAGCCGATAACGTGCACGCCATCTTCCTCTGCTTCAATAACAATATAGTCTGGTTGTGTCATTCGCTTATTCTCCTCATCACAACATTTTCTTTGTACATCATATCATAAAATGGAGGCTTCCGTCAGTGAAAGTCTATTTTCATTAGATAGTTTCTAAAAATGGTTGATAAGCTCTCCAAATCCAATGGCAACGCCTAAGT
>DEQI01000145.1:5161-5537 GCA_002360295.1 Planococcaceae bacterium UBA3370 | reverse complement strand
AACTTCTGTTAAAACGTAACATCCTGTTACATTGCAGAAGCTAGCACATCCATGTGCAAGTCTAGTGATGATGGCAAAGAGGTCACACCCGTTCCCATACCGAACACGGAAGTTAAGCTCTTTAGCGCCGATGGTAGTTGGGGGCTTCCCCCTGCGAGAGTAGGACGTCGCTAGGCAACAGTAAAACCACTGATACCAATCAGTGGTTTTTTTGCGTTATTGATTTCCGTTATACCCGTTCCATTCCAATCAACAAAATATTTTATACAAACTAAACATAGGATCGTCTTTTTCGATGAAATTTAGGAAAATATCATTATTCGGAATAAATTTAACGTTCTATAATATTGATTGGAGTGGAGGGTAGCCGACTTCT
>DEQI01000145.1:0-4961 GCA_002360295.1 Planococcaceae bacterium UBA3370 | reverse complement strand
AAATTAGAGAATTCAACTAGTACAGTAATTCTAGTAGATGTTTTATGTTATCTAGAAAAGTATTTTTTTTATTAAAAACAAAAAATTGTTATATAACAATAGTGATGTATTTTGGTATTGTTACAGAACAAGGTAAATGTTACAATTAAGTGAACATAAAGAAAAGGAGGAATATTATGATAACTTTTTTAACTTGTATTGTAATACTGATTGTCGGCTACTTTACTTATGGGAAGTTTGTTGAAAAGGTTTTTGTTCCTAAAGACGAAAGGCCTACACCTGCTTATGTTAATGCAGATGGTGTGGATTATGTACCAATGTCTACATCTAAAAACTCATTAATTCAATTGTTAAATATTGCGGGTACTGGACCAGTGTTTGGTCCAATTGCAGGTGCTTTATATGGTCCTGTTGCATTTATATGGATCGTTGTCGGGTGTATATTTGCTGGGGCTGTTCATGACTATTTGACAGGTATGATTTCAATTCGCAATAAAGGAGCACATTTACCTGAGCTTGCAGCGAAGTTTTTAGGAAAAGCTATGAAACACGTTGTAAATATTTTCGCCCTTTTATTACTTCTTCTTGTTGGTACTGTATTTGTTACATCACCAGCCATGTTAATAAGCAATTTAATGGATGGCAAAGTTGCGTTAAGTATTATTGTTGGAGTTATTTTCTTGTATTATATTTTGGCAACTTTACTACCAGTTGATAAAATTATTGGTCGCTTATATCCTTATTTTGGAGCTTTGTTAGTTATTTCAGCGTTAGGAATTGGAATTGGTATGATTGTGAATGGCTCTCCGATTCCAGAGCTTACATTTGAAAATATGCATCCTTCGAATTTACCGATTTTCCCACTCATATTCTTTACTATTACGTGTGGAGCATTATCTGGATTCCATGCGACACAAACACCGATTATTTCGCGTACTACAAAAAGGGAAAATGAAGGACGCAAAATTTTCTATGGTATGATGATTGCTGAAGGAATTATTGCTATGATCTGGGCGGCAGCAGCAATGAGCTTGTTTGGTGGTTATGGTGGCTTAAGCGAAATGATGGCTGCAGGTGGGCCTGCTGCTGTAGTAAGTGAAGCATCTGTTTTAATGCTTGGTTCAATTGGAGGAACTTTAGCTGTATTAGGTGTCATCGTTTTACCTATTACTTCGGGTGATACAGCATTCCGTGCTGCACGTATGATTATTGCGGATTATTTCAAATTTGCTCAAGCAAAATTTGTTAGTCGTTTATGGATTGCCATTCCATTATTCGTGATGTCGTATGTGTTAACAAAAATTGACTTTAATATTTTATGGCGTTACTTCTCATGGGCGAATGGTGTTACAGCTGTAATTGCTTTATGGGTAGGGGCCATGTATTTATTTTTGGCACGAAAAAATCACTGGATTGCAACAATTCCAGCTGCCTTTATGACAAGCATGGTATTTAGCTATATTGTTTATGAACCGAATATGGGCTTTGGACAGGGTGTGGCATTTTCTAATATTGTTGGAGTTATTGCAGCAGCTATCATTACAGCCATTTTCTTTGGGACAGGTTTGAAAAAACGTGGTACTAACTTCTTGTTAGAGGAAGATGTTTCCGGTTATCAAAGTGTAAAATAAAAAATGTAGTATTTTATCCAATTTAATAAAAAGGAATGTAGCCATGATATAAATCATCGCACATTCCTTTTTTTATTCGGATATATCCATGTGTTGCTTTAAGCTATTGCTTATTTCCGTTAGTTCTTGTTCATTTATTAAGTAGTACCAAGAATCTCCCACGTATTGTCCAGTACCTTGTTCAAATTGTAGTTGTTCAAAGTCTTTATTTAAACTTGAGTAAAGTTTTTGCAACTGTAATAGGTTATTAACCGAAAAATTCATTTGGACGTTATCACCTAATATTTCAAATACGTCATTCAACTTTAATAGAGTTTTTGGACTAGCTCCTTTAGCAATAATAGCTTGGATTAGCTGTTTTTGACGTATTTGTCTTCCAAAATCTCCACGAGGATCTTCGTAACGAATGCGTGAAAAAATAAGTGCTTCCTCACCATTTAATTTAATTTCACCTTTAGGAAAAGTATACTGTTGATGTGTTAAGTCCATATCATTATCAATAGTTATACCACCAAGTGTGTCTATAATTTGTAGAAAGCCTTCCATATTAACTGCTACATAATAATCAATTGGGATAGATAATACGTTTTCCACTGTTGCAATGGTCATTGGAATACCACCTCTTGGATAGGCATGGTTGATTTTTTCTACCGTATTATTACCAACAATTTCAACTCGAGAATCTCGAGGGATGCTTAATAATTTTACGGTTTTTTGATCTGGATTTACTGTCACAACAATTATAGTATCCGTTCTTCCGACATCATTTTCTCGCTCATCGATTCCTAATAATAAAACAGAAAAAGGGTCAATATGAGGCAGTTTTTCAGGAATAGTAACTGTGATATTGGAATGCGGCTGCTGCTCTAATGTATTCATTTTCTCCACTGCTTTTTGGAAGGAATAATAAGCATTCACACCGTAGCTAACAATACAAATGATTAAAATGCCGAGTAATGTAAAAATGAGCCTTTTCCATTTGCTTTTTGGTTTCTCTCGCTTACGCGATATTTTTTCTTCTTCTTTTTTCATTAAAAAATCTCCATTTATTATAAATATTAAAAAGCATGTTAATAATCTCTCCAAAAATCATAATACGATTAGAAATGTTATGTTAATGTATGATATTGACCTAATAGTGATGATAAGAATAAAGGAGTACGTTCAACTATTTCCTTTAATCTTTAATCATAGCATAACGAATATAGAAACAAATTCCAAATATAACCGTCTAATTAAAGGGGGCGATTTCGTGAAACGAAAAATAATAGCTACTATTACACTTATTTTTTGTGCATTTATTTTAATAAAAGGGATATCGTATATTCCACAAAAGCTAGTTAATATACAAGCGAAAGAGGTTACTAAAATTGAAATAACGGATGGCACAACAGGCCAACAGTTAGAAATAACGGATGAGATGACAGTGGCTCGCATTATCAATAATTTAAATAGTATCGTTTTTCAAAAAGATAAGCTTGCTTCTGAAAATAAAGGATATCGTTTTGCTATGAAAATTTATGTTCATAATAAATTAGAGCAAAGCCTGATGATTAATAGCGAGGACATGATTAGCTATCAAAATTATTTTTACAAAACAACTAATAAACAAATTGATCAAAAATATTTAGAGGACTTACTAAGTGGAAATTGAGAACGATTTGTCAAACAAAGCGAAATTATCACTATTTCTTGTTAAAATAATATAAATGCAGATTTTTAATGGAAGGATGAAAGTAGATTGTCAAAAAAGCAAGTGTGGTATGAAGTACAAGAAAACGAAACGATTGAGCAATGTTTACTAAGAATGGAGAAGGATGGATATATGCCGTTTGGTCGCAAGGAAGAGCCTGTATTTCATATGGTAGATGGCGAACCGACATATTTACGTCAAAAAATACAATTTAAAGGAGTTTTAAAAGAGAAATAAACCTAAAAGACGAACAATAATGTTTTGAATAATTTTTATAGTTCGTATTTTTACGTTGCTTTTGTACACCAGGATTGTTAAAATGTGTACAAGAATAACATTAAATAGATCCCACATATATGCTAGAGAATATGGCTCTAGTGTTTCTACCCAGTACCGTAAATACTGGACTATGCGGGAAAGCAACGTATTGCCTTTAGGAGAAAAATGTTGAAAAAATGGACTGTATTACTATCTGTTAGTCTATTGTTTTTGTATTTTAGTCCTTAAGTAGTCTGCTTTCTTTGCATAGAAGTAGGCTATTTAAGGACTTTTTTCAATGAATAAGAAAGTATAAATTTCTGGTGTTCGAGCAGCAGTGTCTAGCTCCAGTACCCAGCACGCCTGAGAAAGCTGGAAATATGCTTTCAATACAGGCCTGCAAGCAGCTGTCTAGGCTAAACGGGGCGCTTGCACATTTCTTATTGTAAAGGAGAGCAAAAGGATGAATCCGAAAATCGGCGTTATTATGGGCAGTTCTAGTGACTGGGAAACAATGAAACATGCATGTGACATTTTAGAAGAATTACAAGTACCTTTTGAAAAACAAGTTGTATCTGCACACCGTACACCTGATTTAATGTTTGAATATGCGGCATCAGCACGCAAGCGTGGCATTCAAGTCATTATTGCTGGTGCTGGTGGAGCAGCCCATTTGCCAGGAATGGTAGCAGCAAAAACAACGCTCCCTGTGATTGGTGTTCCGGTGCAATCGAAAGCATTAAATGGTTTAGATTCATTGCTATCAATCGTCCAAATGCCAGGAGGAGTACCAGTTGCCACTGTGGCCATTGGAAAAGCTGGTGCAACCAATGCAGGCTTACTTGCAGCACAGATTTTAGGAGCAACGGATCAATGTTTAGCCCAAAAATTAGACGAACGACGCGAAGCAATCAAACAACAAGTGTTAGAAAGCACAGGTGACTTACTGTGACAAAACTAATTTATCCAGGTCAAACAATCGGTATTCTTGGAGGAGGGCAACTTGGACGAATGATGGCAATGGCTGCAAAAGAAGCTGGGTTTAAAATAGCTGTACTTGAACCAGCAATGGATTCGCCTTGTGGGCAAATTGCAGATATTCGGATTGTCGCGCCTTATGATGATGAAGCTGCTTTAGAAGAGTTAGCAGAAAATTGCGATGTTATTACTTATGAGTTTGAAAACATAGATTATGACGGTTTAAAAAGATTAACTGAAATTGCCTACGTACCTCAAGGTGCTGAGCTTGTGCGTATCACACAAAACCGCGTGACAGAGAAAACGGCCATAGTGGAAGCAGGTTGTCCTGTTGCACCATATGTTGTCGTAGTCAGTTATGAGGAGCTTACTGCAAAAGTGAGCGACATTGGCTTCCCTTG
>DEQI01000163.1:4458-5722 GCA_002360295.1 Planococcaceae bacterium UBA3370 | reverse complement strand
CGCTTTACGATGAAGGACGAAGAATTAAGCCAATTGTATGGAGGCGTAAAATAAGATGCAAGTCGTACACACCATTGCACAATTAAAAGCATTAGTAAATAAAGCAAAACAATCAAATCAAACGATTGGTTTAGTGCCAACAATGGGCTTTCTACATGATGGTCATTTAACATTAGCGAAAACAGCAAAAAGCGAAAATGAACTAGTTATTATGAGTATATTTGTTAATCCAACGCAATTTGGTCCGAATGAGGATTTTGAGTCGTATCCTCGTGACTTACCACGTGATATTGCTTTAGCTGAAACAGTAGGTGTTGATATTATTTTCGCACCAACTGTTGAAGAGATGTATCCAACAGATGGTGGTATTAAGCTCACAGTAGGACAACAAGCAACGATTTTATGTGGAGCAAGTCGACCAGGCCATTTTGATGGAGTTGTGCAAGTTGTATGCAAGCTATTCCATTTAGCTGAACCAACACGTGCTTATTTTGGTCAAAAAGACGCGCAACAAGTAGCGATCATTGAAACGATGGTGCGAGATTTTAATTTTCCATTAGAAATAAAAACAGTGCCGATAGTACGAGAGAAAGACGGGCTAGCAAAATCTAGCCGCAATGTTTATTTATCCGAGCAGGATCGCAAAGAAGCACCGGCAATATTCGCCGCATTAAAGAAGGCAAAGGAAGTCTTTTTACAAACGAAGGATGTAGAGCAATCTATCTCACAAGCGAAGGAACATATTGCATCAAATACTTCTGGTCGCATTGATTATTTACAGCTGCTTAGCTATCCAGATTTAGCAGATATAAATGAAAAAACAGAGCAAGTACTGTTAGCAACTGCAGTATATATTGGCAAAACAAGATTAATTGATAATATGATCTTTTCGTTAAAAGGGGAATAACTCATGTTTAGAATGATGATGAACAGCAAAATTCACCGTGCGCAAGTAACACAGGCAGATTTAAATTATGTCGGCTCGATTACAATTGACCAAAATATACTAGATGAAGTAGGTATGCTACCAAACGAAAAAGTGCATATCGTGAACAATAATAATGGTGCACGTTTTGAAACCTATATTATTGCAGGGGAGCGCGGAAGTGGGGTGATTTGTGTCAATGGTGCAGCCGCTCGCCTCGTACAAAAAGGGGATATTGTTATTATTATTTCGTATGTATACGTTGATAACAAAGAAGTAGCAGATCATAAACCAACAGTAGCCATTATGGGCGAAAACAATACAATTAAAGAAATTATT
>DEQI01000163.1:0-4387 GCA_002360295.1 Planococcaceae bacterium UBA3370 | reverse complement strand
GTTTTTTAAAGTCTGTTTTGCATATTATAATAAAAAGGAGATTTTATGTTACTGTGGAGGAGTTAAATATTCCTTACATTTGTCTACTATTTAAAAACTGTTAGAGCTGACTAAAGAATGTAAAAAGTCGCCTAACTGTTTTAATGACTTTGAAGGCTTGGTTACAGTACGAATAGCTAATAGCTTAGTAAGAATCTTCTAGTAAGTAAATCATTTTATATAAACAAAGATAATGGTGGGGTCAAAATGAAATCAATTTTAGTTATAGGAAATGTTATATTTAGTGGTTTTATGGCAATATTGATTTCTTGTTTTTTTGCAGAAGGGGCGATAGGTGACGCTAATACTTTGACACCAGAATTCTTTTTAATCTTACTAATATGGGCTATAGGGGTACTATTAATGAAGAGATTCTTTTTTAAAGAAAAATTAGAAAATACTTCTTATTATAAAATTATTTTGAGCAACTTACTGCTTTGGTTTACGATCCCTATTGGTTTTATGTTTGCACATCAATTTATATAAGATGATTGAGGAGAAATAAAGAAGTACATTGCTTTTGTTTAAAATGAACGTATGATTTAGTATTCACGAAATCTCAAAAAGAAAAGGCAGAGTTCATTCTACATATTTTGTAGATTAAATCTGTCTTTTTTATAGTTATAGCAACAATCTTATTTTTTCTAGCAATTGTTCGATTTAGATAAACATTATTTAAATAAATTAATCGTTGTAATAATAATGGGAATACCAAATACATTGATTAAGAATGCCCCAACAATAGGAACAACTAAGAATGCTTTTGTAGATGGTCCAAAACGTTGTACGGCTGCTGACATATTAGCCATTGCATTTGGTGTAGCACCTAGTCCATGTCCGGCAAATCCTGCGACCATAACAGCTGCATCGTAGTTTTTTTCGAGGATTTTTAATAATTCTGTTAATTAGTAAGAAATATGGTTGTAATTTGTTTATTTATCATTCCTCCTGAGTAGGTTGTTTAGTGCTTCATAAACAAAGTAAGCTCCTAATTTGACTGTTCTGCCGTTTTCATCAAGTACTGGATTCACTTCGCAAATGTCAAAAGAATGTGTATTTGGGTGTGTTGTCACTTTTTGTAAAATGGAACGTACCTTTATAGGATCTAACCCAAAAGGTGAAGGGGCACTTACACCAGGTGCAAACGCTGCATTTACAACATCCATACATAACGTCAGAAGAATCGTATCGTGTTCGTCCATAAATTGCTGTAAATCTTCCATCAATTGTAGAGGATTGTTTCCTGTTATTTGATCCTCTAAAATATACTTTACTTGGTATTCATGTGCCTTCTCAAACAGCTCTTTCGTATTGCCATAGCGTTGAATCCCTAATACAAAATAATCTACATGCGGATCCTGCTCTAATATTTGTCGGAACATAGTACCGGAAGAAGGCTGTACATCATATGAACGTAAATCAAAATGAGCATCGATATTAATTATTCCGATATTTGTATCATTCGGTAACGAAGCGCGAATCCCTAAGTAATGTCCGTATAATGTTTCATGACCACCACCAAGTACGATGCATTTCATCTTGTTGGTTCTTATTTTTTTGATGATTTCTCCGAGCTCTAACTGTGCATCTTCTAATGCATGGTTTTCACAGGTAACATTACCGACATCAATAATTTGCTGCTCACTATGGAATGTCCAAGGTAAACTAGCTAATGCTTGTCGTATTGCATCTGGTCCATTCGCTGCACCTACACGACCTTGATTTCGATAGACACCTTCATCACATTTAAAACCTACAATTGCAGCACTTGATTGATCTAAAGTGCTTACATCGTCAATAGCTGTTAATTTTACTTTTTGATGTAGGCGAAAGCTGCTTGCATTAGTAGTAGAGTCAATTCTGCCATTCCAATGCTCCCTATTTGCCATCGTATACATATTGCTCTCATCTCCCATTATCATTATGTTTGTAAAGTAAATTCATTATATATTCATACAATTATAAATACGCCCCAAGAAAGCGCACGAAATCAACCACAAGTAATGGATGATACATTTTTGTATTACTTATTTCTAAATATTGTATAATTTTAGTAGGAAGCATTCAATTGAAAAGAGGTAGAGTTTATGAAGATGAATGATTCTGTGCCCTATTTTTTAGAACATTATCAGCCGAGTTTACCATTTTTGCGCCAATACTATGAAAAAAATGAGGACATGTTCCGAGAGTATTTTTTATACCATTGCAAAAATACGGATGAGAGATTAACTGCTGCAATAGCCAAATATGCAGATTCGTTTGCTTCAATTAAAGAGGTCCATCAAAAAATTGTTCCGATCATCTTAAAAACGGTAAGTACTTATGAACGGCAATACAATATGAAATTTCCAATCGAGGTTAATCTTCTTGTTGGGGGCTACGGTTCCAACGGTTATACAGAGAGGAAATTCATTCCGAATATTACCTTTGCATTAGAGCAGCTTACCCCTCAGGAGGGGTATATTGAAGTATTAGTGGCGCATGAATTCGGTCATGCTTTACACAATATTTTATCAGAACGTGAGAACATTAATTGGCAACTAGTGGATTGGCAGCATCCTTTCACATGGCTATTACAAGAAGGAACAGCTATTTATTTTTCACAGCAAGTGACTGAAAATATAGAGGAATTCATTTATTTTGCCTTTAAAGAAAAAGATTCTAGCTGGTTAGATTATGCAAAAAAGAATGAATATCAGCTAATAAAGGAATTTAAAGAAGATATTAATCATTTATCGACAGTAGAAGTTTTTAAAGAATGGTTTTCAATTCATGGTGGAAAAAGATTTGGAATGGTACGATTCGGTTATTATATCGGTTACGTATTTTTACGAAGTTTAATAGAAAAGCATGGGGAAATGGAGTCTATTACGATGTGGAAAGAAGCAAACTATCAACAAATTGTAAAGGAATGGTTAGACCGTTTTATTTGAGTAAATGGGAGGTTTGTTCATGGGGTACATAATGGGCTTGAGAAAGAAAGTAGGAAGTCGTCCTTTAATCATGGTTGGTGCTGCTGTCATTGTGATAAGCGAGTAGGGCCATGTATTATCGCAGATCAACTGCCCGTAAAAGCCCGATTGGTTCATCTAACAATCAGTGGGGGATGGGGGGAACCCCCCACTGATTGAAGATTCACTTTACTACAGCTAAGAAAAGATAATGGTTGTTGGGGATTAATAGGTGGTTCGATGGAGCTAGGGGAATCATTTGAACAGGTTGCCCATAGAGAATTATATGAAGAAACCGGATTGATGGCTAAAAAGTTAACATTACTGTCCGTCTATTCAGGCAAGGAATTTTACTATCAATATCCACATGGTGATGAAGTTTACAATGTTATTACTACCTATGAATGCAAGGAATATACGGGGGAGTTACAATATGATCTAGAGGAAGCAACGGATCTGCGATTTTTTTCATTGTCTACTTTGCCAAAAAACATCAGTCCACCAGATCAACGGGTATTAGAAGATTATATAAATAGAAATAGTTGAAATGAACGAATAATCATCAAACTCAGCATAGTCGCTATCCTATGGAAAAAAGTATAATTGAATAGGAAGAAACTCTGAAAAAAAGGATGATCAGCTAGAATGAATGAACAATTAGTAGATTGGATTTCGAGATTTCAAAAGAATAAAGATATTGAAGCTTTAGCTAATTTGAAAGCGTATTGTTATGACATAATTGAACCTTTAATAGAGGAATTTACAAAAAAATATGGGGAAGAGGTTGGGGAATTATTACGTTTAAAATGGGATAAACGATTTTATTTCATTTTTACAAAATATCAACTGAATGTGGGACTACCTTTGGAAACATTTGTTCAAAATACGTACCGATTTTATTTTATGCAACTGATTAAAAAGGCAGGTTTTTAAGTGAACGTTGTTTGTATGAAAACATGCCTAACACAATAACGAGTGATGAATATTGTATTCCGTTATATGTCAAAACGCACAGCGATTTCGTATGAGAATTACTGTGCGTTTTGACTTGATATTTACTTGTTTGCAACGCTGAAGTAAATCCATTACTTAAACAAGGAAAGGTTTAAAGATAAGAAAAGGTAATTAATTTTTCACGAATAAGGCTATTGTCCACCTTACTCCTTTAAGCCTTTTCCAAGTCCTTTTAAGAAATGTACACCAAAATTGAGCGCTCGATTGACATCCGGGTCATTAAGCATTTTTATGAGTTTGAGAGCACTTACTTTCTCGGAGTCCAAAGCTTTATTGGCCTCCTCTACACCAGCGTTTACTCCTTTTATTAGCTTTGTAGTTGTCTCAGGATTCAGCTCGGTTAATGCTCCAGCAACACCTATTAGATTATTGATGATATTCGT
>DEQI01000283.1 GCA_002360295.1 Planococcaceae bacterium UBA3370 | reverse complement strand
AGTATTTTAATGCTGATGCTTGTTGCTTGTGGTACCGATGATTCACCAGAGGAAGGTACAAATACTAATAAAGAAAATGAAAACCAATCTGCTGAGTCCAATACGGAGGCTACAGAAGAAAAGCCGAAATTTGATCAAGAATATTTATCAATTTTAACTGGCGGGGCGCAAGGTACATATTACCCGCTAGGGGGTACATTTGCGGAATTTATCTCAAAAGATACAGGTGTAACAACAACTGCGACAGTATCACAAGCTTCGGCAGCAAACATGACAGCGCTGCAAAATGACGAAGGTGAAATCGCTTTTGTACAAACAGATATCGCTTATTATGCGACTGAAGGGAAATTAATGTTTGAAGGGAAAAAAATTGATTCTGTATCTGCTTTAGGGGCACTATATCCAGAAACAGTTCAACTTGTTACACTAGCAAACTCAGGTATTAAGTCATACGAAGATTTAAAAGGAAAAAAAGTATCAGTAGGAGCACCAGGCTCAGGTACGTATGCGAACGCAGAGCAATTATTAGAAATACACGGATTAACGATGGATGATATTAAGCAGCAAAACTTAGATTTCGGTGATTCAGCTGACGGTATTCAATCTGGTCAAATTGATGCAGCGTTTGTTACTGCTGGTTACCCTACAGCTGCAGTGGAATCGTTAAACGCAACAAAAGATGTTTATATTGTGCCAGTAACGGAAGAAAAAGCAGAAGAGTTAATCGCTAAATATCCATATTATGCAAAAGATCTTATTCCTACTGGCACGTACGGCTTAACGGAAGATACTCCAGCTGTATCAGTAGGGGCAATGCTTGCTGTTAAGAAAGAACTTCCAGAAGATTTAGTATACGCAATTACAAAAGCAATTTATGATAATGCAAATAAAATTGTTCATGCCAAGGGTGCATATATTAAAGCTGAAACTGGATTAGATGGTATCGGTATTGAGGTTCATCCTGGTGCTCAAAAATATTTTGATGAAGTAAACAAGTGATTCAACCTTAACAGGGGCTCTGATGCTATATGCTTCAGAGCCTCTTCTGTTAAAGTGAATCTTCATTTAGTGGGGATCTTGCTGCCCGTTAATTTGTGATAAAGGAGACTAAATGCTTTTTGAAATGGATTCTTTCGTTAATATGTATGGTTGCTATAAGTATAATTATTTTGTTTACTCCATTGTGGACGGTATTTTCATTTACCGAAACGAGAACTGAAAGCCCTAATATACACTATGTTTCTGTAAACAAGGAGAAATTATTTCAAATAAAATTTACTCATTCTATTCATTTAACGGATGTAATTGAGAGTTACGAATTGGAACCGAATAGAAATGTACGTCTCGTTTCTATGGAATATGAGGATGTTGCCATTGGGATGCCGAGTTATGCAGAAGAGGGACAGTCTTTAACATATGAAAATGGGGTTTATACGTTACAGTACGATGATGCCATTATAACGGATTTTACTTTGTATATTGGAAATGTAGACTACGATTTATTGTTTTTATATGGAGGGAAAGTGATTGACTTGAAAAAGGAACTCACAAAAGGAGATTCTTATTTATTTCAAGCGCAAAAAATATCACTTTATGAAAAGATGAAAGGAGTTAAGCTAAATGGTGGATAAAAAAGAACCGAACCTTGAACATAATCAATTATCTGAAGCAGATCAACAAGCTTTGTTAGAAAAATATGATATTGAATCTAATACGCGTAATGTGTCTGGAATTTTTAAGTATGTTATTTATTTGGGGTTGTTAGCCTTTGCGTTATTCCAACTTTATACAGCAATATTTGGTGTCTTCCCGTCGCAAATTCAACGCACAGTTCATTTAGGATTTGGCTTAGTATTTATATTTTTATTATTTCCAGCACGCCGCAAAAAGAAGAAGGACACAATACCTTTCTATGATTATATATTAGCATTAATCGGTATTTTAGTAGGCTCTTATTGGACAATTAATTATGAACGATTAGTAAATAGTTTAGGGCAGTTAGAAAGAATGGATTTTATAGTAGGTTTATTAGCTATTTTACTAGTTTTAGAAGCAGCTAGACGAGCAGTTGGATTACCAATTACCATTATTGCGAGCTTGTTTCTTGTGTATGCATATTTCGGTCCATATATGCCTAAATTCATAGCGCATAGAGGGCAAAGTGTTGAAAGTATTGTTAATTTAATGTTTTTTTCAACGGATGGTATTTTAGGAACACCTATTAGTGTCTCAGCCACTTTTATCTTCGTGTTCTTAATATTTGGTGCTTTTCTTGTAAAAACCGGAGTAGGCCAGTACTTTAATGATCTAGCAGTCACATTGGCTGGAAAATTAATTGGTGGCCCGGCGAAGGTAGCCATTTTCTCCTCGGCTTTACAAGGGACGATTTCTGGGAGCTCCGTTGCGAACGTAGTGACTTCGGGTTCATACACAATACCAATGATGAAAAAGCTAGGTTATAAAAAAGAATTTGCTGGTGGAGTAGAAGCTGCTGCTTCGACAGGTGGTCAATTAATGCCACCGATAATGGGCGCGGCAGCATTTCTAATGGTTGAATTTATTGGGCGCGGGGTTACGTACTGGGATATTGCTAAAGCAGCAGCAATTCCAGCTTTACTATACTTCACGGGAATTTGGATTATGACGCATTTTGAGGCAAAACGATTAGGACTGCGCGGTTTAACAGAAGAGGAAATGCCAGATCGTAAAGAGGTATTGAAGAAAATATATTTATTAACACCGATTATTTTAATTATTGTACTTATGCTTACAGGAGTACCAGTTATGAAAGCTGCTTTATATGGTATCATTGCCTGTATATTAGTAGGAATGCTGAACAAAGATACACGTTTAGGTCCGCTTGAAATAATAGATGCATTAGTAGATGGAGCGAAAACAGCGCTTGGTGTAGTGGCGGCAACTGCTTGTGCGGGTATTATTGTAGGTGTAGTTGTGAAAACAGGTCTTGGATTAAGTTTAGCCAATAGTTTAATCACTTTAGCTGATGGTAATATTTTATTGACACTAGTACTCGTTATGATTGCATCACTTATTTTAGGGATGGGTGCACCTACTACAGCAAACTATGTGATAACATCGACCATTGCTGCTCCGGCCATTATCGCTTTACTAGCTCCGGGAACACCGCAAGAGTTAGTGCCAGTTGTAGTATTATTATCTGCTCATTTCTTTGTATTCTACTTTGGTATAATTGCGGACATTACACCACCTGTAGCGCTAGCGGCATTTGCAGCCTCTGGTATATCTGGAGGAGAGCCTATTAAAACTGGCATTATTTCTGCTAAGTTAGCGATTGCCGCGTTTATTATTCCTTATATAATTGTATTCTCTCCAGCATTGCTGATGATCGATGTAACCATTATGCAAATTATTTGGGTTGTGTTTACAGCAATTATGGGAATGATTGCAATTGGTTCTGGCGTTATCGGTTATTGGTATAGAAAACTAGCTTGGTTTGAGAGAATTATTTTATTGATTGCAGGACTTTTAATGATTTACCCTGAATCCATTTCTGATATTTCAGGGTTAGTTGTTTTTGGTATTATGTTTGTTGTTCAATATGCAACGAAACATAAAACAGGAACATCGACACCGGCGAATGTATAACA
>DEQI01000212.1 GCA_002360295.1 Planococcaceae bacterium UBA3370 | reverse complement strand
CATCTTCTTGTATGGTAGAGGGCATCGCATTTTTTATATCATGTGCTGTTACAATTCCAACTACTTTATTAGTGCTATTGACAATGGGTATATGGCGTATGTTTTTCTCTCGCATTAAATGTACGGCATCACCAATTGTATGTTTACCTTGCTCTAGCGTAAATACGTCGGTATTCATTATTTCTTCAACGATCATATATTGATTCCCCTTTGTGAAAAAAATTAATACATGAATCTATTTTTAAAGCGAAGCCTATCAAAGCGCTCTAGCGTATCTGCTTGCACTCGTTTTCCGATGCGCCCCATTAAACAGTTGGCAGGATGTGACGTAATTTCCGGATCATCTGTGGCAAAATATTCAAAGCCTAATGAGCTCATCATTTTTTCCATCATTTTTCGATAGTCCCAAACATTAAGACCAGTCCCTTTTAGATCCCAATGCCAATAATATTCAGTTGTAATGACGAGGTAGTCTTCCATTTCATCGCCCATAAATGAAACTTCGAGTAGCTTTTTTCCTAACCCAGCGCCTCTGAATGGAGGAACAATTTCGATTGCACCTAGCTCTATCATATGATCAATCTTGTCCTCTGCCCACCGTTCTAGAGGATCAGGATATAAATAAGTAACATAACCGACAATGACATCTCCACTGCGGATGATGATGATTCTACCTTCCTCTAGTTGGGAGATTTCTAGCAAAGCTTTTTTTTGTTGAATTGGCGGTCTAAAAGCAACTAATCCTTCATGAAAATGGTATTGCTCAAGTTGATCGTGTGGAACGGGCCCTTCTACAAAGACAGTACCATATTTTGTATTCATTTCAAGACTGTAAAATGTTTTAATATGTTTCATGTTCACACCACCTGAATATGATGTTTCTATTATACAAGAAAATATGCAAAAATACGCTTAATTTTGCGAAAAATAACTAATTTGTTACAAAATTAAAAATATTCAGCCTATAATGTTTTTTGTATTGTAAAATATAAATAAGCTTTACAGAAAGGGGTAGTTTTTTTGGGGATGAAAACAATAGAGAAACTCGTTGCGCTGGCAGGGGAACATAGATTAGCAAACTATGAAAATACAGCTGCAACACACGATTGGAATGAAACAGAAAAGGCGTTTTCGTGGTACGAAACGGGGAAAGTTAATATGGCATATGAGGCAATTGATCGTCATGTTGATACGTATCGCAAAAACAAAATTGCTCTTTATTACAATGATGGAATAAGAAAAGAAGCTTATTCTTTCGCTGATATGAAGCGTTTAACAAATAGGGCAGCGAATGTCTTTACGGAGGCAACCAATATGGAAAAAGGAGACCGTTTATTTATTTTTATGCCTCGCTCTCCTGAACTATATTTTGCTCTACTAGGCGCTTTAAAAATGGGTGTCATAGTTGGTCCTTTATTTGAAGCGTTTATGGAAGGGGCTGTATATGATCGATTACTTGATAGTGAGGCTAGTGCGATTGTTACAACGCCGGATTTACTCTCACGTGTCCCGTTAGAGAAATTACCACATTTAAAAACTGTTTTTTTAGTAGGAGATAACATTGAAGAAACAGATCGTATTGTCGATTTTAATAAACGAATGAAAACAGCATCGAACCATTTTGATATCCAGTGGGTGGATAAAGAAGATGGCATGGTATTACACTATACCTCTGGATCGACAGGGGCTCCAAAAGGGGTTTTACATGTACACTATGCGATGATACAGCAATATCAAACAACACAATGGGTATTAGATATTCAAGATAGCGATGTCTATTGGTGTACGGCAGATCCTGGCTGGGTAACGGGGACAGCATATGGCATATTTGGTCCTTGGTTAAATGGCGCGACTAGCTTAATTTTAGGAGGCCGCTTTAGTCCACAAGCTTGGTATAGCGCTATAGAGGAATATGGTGTCACAATTTGGTATAGTGCCCCTACAGCCTTTCGTATGTTAATGGGAGCGGGGAACAGCTTGCTTCAAAATTATGACTTATCTACACTACGACATGTTTTATCGGTTGGGGAACCGTTAAATCCAGAAGTAGTTAGATGGGGAATAGAAGAGCTAGGTCATCGTATTCATGATACATGGTGGATGACTGAAACGGGTGGACATATGATTTGTAATTATCCAAGCATGGATATTAAACCGGGTTCAATGGGGAAACCAGTACCAGGTATTCGAGCAACGATAGTTGATGATGATGGCAATGAGGTCCCCCCTTTCACAATGGGAAATTTAGCTATTGAAAAAGGCTGGCCTGCAATGATGCGTCAAATTTGGGGGAATCCTTCTCGCTATGAATCGTATTTCTTAAAAGGTAAATGGTATGTTTCAGGGGACTCGGCTTATATGGATGATGAAGGTTATTTTTGGTTCCAAGGTCGCGTTGATGACGTGATTATGACAGCCGGAGAACGTGTAGGACCATTCGAAGTCGAGAGTAAATTATTAGAGCATCCTGATATTGTGGAAGCTGGCGTAATCGGAAAGCCAGATCCGGTGCGCGGTGAAATCATTAAAGCGTTTGTTTCTTTACGTGAAGGTATAGATCCGAGCGAAGAATTAGAAGCGAATATCCGTGATTTTGTGAAAAATGGTTTATCTGCTCATGCTGCACCACGCGAAATTGAATTTAAAGATAAATTACCAAAAACGCGTAGTGGTAAAATTATGCGTCGAGTATTAAAAGCATGGGAGTTAAATCTTCCAGTAGGTGATTTGTCCACAATGGAAGATTAATAAGGTTATTTGAAAGAATAAATATTCATTTCCATAATGTGGTTTTTGTTAAAAAGCAAAATCTATTTACAATAGGTTTTGCTTTTTTTAGTGCGCCCGGCATGCGTATGAACTATAGGGTGCAAGTCCCGAACCCCGAAGACAGAAGTAGAGGTTAGCCAAGAGCAAGGGTGTCCGTGGCGACACGGAATCTGAAGGAAGCTGGCGGCAAAACACCGGTCCGAGGAACACGAATCTCATAGTAGGCTAGGTATGACTGGATGAGTTTGCTAAACAAAACAAAGTCCTTTCTGTCGAAGGTCATACCGAGTAAATGAGGCGGATAGATGGTGTGAAAGTGCATGCGCTTACCCGGGGAGGTCTGATGGAAATGTGAAGTACCCTTCATAACCTACTTGGTGACAAGTAACTGAACCGTCAGAAGTCAGCAGAAGTCATAGTACGATTAGGTCTAGAACTAATCGGAAGGACTGAACAATTAAGAGAGAATAGCCCTTGGCATTCCACTTTAGAATGTTAGAACACAGAAAACAGAGAAACCTCACATGATGAAGGTAGTGGTGAATCCCATGAGGAGCTTCATGGAGGGTGTAGTTCAGGTGGTTATAAGAAGACAAGCTATTCACGGAAAGGAACGAACAAGGTGATGTTGAATCAAATTCTAGCACGACCGAATATGATACAAGCGCTCAAGCGAGTTGAGGCGAATAAAGGGAGCCATGGAGTAGACATGATGCCCGTACAATCCTTACGACAGCACATCCTCGAAAATTGGGAAACCATTAAATCGCAAATTCTAGAGGGAACTTATCAACCGCAACCGGTACGTCGTATCGAAATCCCGAAACCAGACGGCGGTGTGCGATTATTAGGTATCCCTACCGTGACAGACCGTTTGATTCAACAAGCTATATCGCAGATACTATCAAAGGAATATGACAGTACGTTTTCGGATAACAGTTATGGATTTCGACCAAATCGGAATGCCCATGATGCAGTCCGTAAAGCAAAGAGTTATATGAAAGAGGGATACCGATGGGTTGTCGATATGGATTTAGAGAAATTTTTTGATAAGGTCAATCATGACCGTTTAATGAGTACATTAGCAAAAAGAATTCAAGATAAATCCTTACTCAAACTAATTCGAAAGTATCTCCAAGCTGGTGTCATGATTAATGGAGTAGTTTCAAGTACAGAAGAAGGAACTCCACAAGGTGGTCCTTTGAGTCCGTTACTCTCGAATATCGTGTTAGATGAACTCGATAAAGAATTAGAGAAACGAGGCCATAAATTCGTTCGGTACGCAGATGACTGTAATATTTATGTGAAAAGTAAACGTGCAGGAGAACGTACAAGGGCAAGTGTGCAACGATTTATTGAAGGAAAACTTAGACTGAAAGTGAATGAACAAAAGTCGGCAGTAGACCGTCCGTGGAATCGAAAGTTCTTAGGATTTAGTTTTACTTCCCATAAAGAACCAAAGGTTCGTCTTGCGAAAACAAGCCTTCAAAGAATGAAAAAGAAAATACGAGAAATTACCTCTAGAAAGATGCCGTTTCCAATGGAATATCGCATTGAAAAGCTCAATCAATATTTAACTGGCTGGTGTGGGTATTTTGCGCTCGCAGATACACCCACTATATTTAAGTCAATAGATAGCTGGATTAAAAGAAGATTACGTATGTGTCTTTGGAAAAATTGGAAGAACCCTCGAACAAGAGTCAGAAATCTCGCTCGCTTTAAAATACCTTATGAAAAAGCATATGAGTGGGGAAATAGTCGTAAAGGCTACTGGCGCATTTCAAATAGCCCTATATTACACAGAACCCTTGGGAATTCCTATTGGGAAAGCCAAGGGCTGAAAAGTCTGCAAGTTCGTTATGAAACTTTGCGTTATTCATCTTAATTGAACCGCCGTATACGGATCCGTACGTACGGTGGTGTGAGAGGTCGGGTGTTAATCACTCCCTCCTACTCGATTTTGCCTTTATCCGTTTCGTATTGTAATAATTCATATATTTTTCGAGCTCTTCTTTAAAGTGCTCAATACTT
>DEQI01000311.1 GCA_002360295.1 Planococcaceae bacterium UBA3370 | reverse complement strand
CTTCTAAAGAAAAATTAGCAGCAAGTGGCCGATTTTCTAAGCCAATTGTAACACCGATTCGAAAAGCTGAAACTTTTTATGAAGCAGAAGACTATCATCAAAATTATTATCAAAAAGAGGCGAATCATTATAAAGAAGATCGTGCAAAATCAGGCCGCGATGAGTTTTTAACACAACATTGGAATAAGTAACTTCATGTGTTAAATTAGTTGAAGCCGTGCCTCGGGATAGCGAGTCAGCCGTAGAGGAAATCAACGTTTTCTAAAACTACAAGTAATAGAATAAGGAAATTCAACACGCTTGAATTAATATATAAACAAAATGTAAAGGATGTTTTTTGAAAGTTAAATTCTTTCTAAACACCCTTTAATATATCGCTTTTATAGTAGCTAGTCAGTAAAATCAGCCTATTTAATGGAAGCAGTTCGATTCACTATAATGATACTAGTTCCTACGAAAAGTATACCCAGCAAAATCCAACTTGATAGCAAAGGTTCACCGTAAACGACTACACCAACAAAAGAAGCAACAATAGGAACTAGAAATGTATACGTAGCCACTTTACTCGCTTCCCCCTCACGTATCAGTTTATAATAAATTAAATAAGTAGCTGGAAGGCCAATAGTGATGCCGAATATACTACTTATTATGACATAACCGTTCCAAATTGTAGTTGTCACATCTTCCATTAATAAACTTCCTATAAGTAAAATGAATCCACCAATGATAAATTGCATTGAAACAATCCAAAAGGCATTTACTTGACTCCCGTATTTTTTAACGTATACTACCCCAAATGCCCAAGAAAACGCCGTTAAAAACGCTAACATAATACCGATCCACTGAAAAGACAACGTAATACTACCATAGCTTACGACTAACACGCCGATAAAGCCTAAACATAAACCAACTAGCTTTAAAGCTGTCATGACTTCTTTTAACATCAGCCACGATAGGATGCCTACAATGACGGGTTGAAAATAAACTAATATAGAAAATAAGCCACCTGGCAAATATTGAAGACCTATTGTTTGAATACCTAAAAATAATATTGCATTAAAGAAGGCACTAATACTATATATTTTCCAATTCTTTTTAAACTGTATTTGATTCCGAATATTCCATAAAAATAATGCCAGTAATAAGCCACCCCCCAATGAACGTAAGGCGGCATAAAAAAGTGGTGGGATGTATGGTGTTGCTGATTTATACGTTGGCCAGCACGCCCCCCAAATTAAAATAAGCAATGTCATTAGCATCACGTTATTTCTATTTTTCGCCATTGATCGTTTCCTTTTCACAATATAAATTATTCACTATTTACATGTACGCTGCTATTACTATATGCAAAACTGTTCCATAGTGACAGATGTCCTTATTGAATTAAAAAGGCAGCTCAGAAATCATAGCTTTCTGAACTGCCTTATCTATACAACATTTAGTTTACATAATAAAATTATTCAAAACCAATAATTGCAGATATAAATGCTTCGCCATATTTTTCAAGTTTACTTTCCCCTACACCACTCACCGCAAGAAACTCAGTCGGTGTTTGTGGGCGTTTTGCACACATATCATGCAATGATTTGTCTGAAAATACGACGAATGGAGGTACCCCCTCTTGTTCTGCGATTGATTTGCGGATAGATCGTAAATGGTCAAATAATGGATCATTCTCCGTAACTACTTGCTTCATCACAATTTGACGACGAACGATTTTTTCTTTGCCTAATAGGACTGCTTTGCCCCGCTCTGCTACAAAAATTGTTGGAAACTGTCCGTTGCTCACAGCAAGGAGCTTTTCGGCAATTAAAAATTCAATAAAATTAGCAATATCCTTTGCTGTCATCGGTTTTAAAATGCCATACGTCGGTAATTTTCCAAAGCCAAACTCCGTAATTTTTTTATTACGCGAGCCTGCTAATACTTGCGCTGTCATTGTTTTACCAAATTTTTGTCCCATACGGACGACACATGATAGAACTTTTTGCGCTTGCTCTGTAACATCTTCTTTTGGCCTTTCATCAGCACAATTACTACACCTTTGACAATTGGCGCCCATTTCTTCCCCAAAATAAGAGATAATCGTATTTTGCAAGCATTGTTCAGTATGACAATAATCAACCATTTGCTGAAGCTTAGTTAACTCTAAAGGAATACGGCTACGATCTAATGCTTGATCAATTAAAAAACGCTGCGTTTGCTCATCACTTGAAGCGTAAAGTAAAATACATTCACTCGGTAAGCCGTCCCTTCCAGCTCGACCCGCTTCTTGATAATAGCTTTCCATATTTCGAGGCATTTGATAGTGGATAACAAAACGCACATTCGTTTTATTTATACCCATCCCAAATGCATTTGTAGCAACCATTACCTGTGCTTCATCACGTAAAAAGCGATTTTGCTCATATGTACGATCTTCCTCGCCCATTCCACCATGATATTTAGCTACTTTTACGCCTAGTTTAAGGAGCATTTCGTATACTGCCTCTACTGTTTTTCGAGTAGC
>DEQI01000098.1:5955-6811 GCA_002360295.1 Planococcaceae bacterium UBA3370 | reverse complement strand
CTTCGTCCTTCATCGTAAAGCGATGATGGTCTGTAGGGAAAGTTCCTATTTTCACTTCACGAACAAAGCTTGCTATGCCGTTCTCAACCTCATCTCCTACTTTAGCAAACGTTTTTACAAACTTCGGCATATGATGTTTACCATATTGTAATAAGTCATGGTATACAAGCACTTGCCCATCTGCTTCAGCACCAGCACCAATGCCAATTGTAGGAATCTTTAGCTCTTTCGAAACCGCCGCTGTTAATTGATAAGGAATACACTCTAATACAATGGCTGCTGCTCCTGCTTCTTCACACGCTTGTGCATCACGAATAAGCTGAGCTGCTTGCTCTGCCGTTTTCCCTTGCACTTTATAGCCACCGATCACGCCTGCTGATTGTGGCAATAATCCTAGATGGGCAACAACGGGTATTCCTGCATCAGTTAGCTTTTTAATGACGGGAATCACATCGCCTGCTCCCTCTACTTTTAATGCATTAGCATTTGTTTCTTGCATCATCCGAACAGCCGTTTTTAAAGTTTCGTTCACATCCCCATGATAAGATCCAAAAGGCATATCTACGACGATAAACGTATTGGGCGCCCCACGACGCACAGCTTTACTATGGTGAATCATATCCTCTACTGTGACAGGCATGGTTGACTCATAGCCAAGTACGACCATCCCTAATGAATCACCGACTAAAATCATGTCGACTGCTGCATCCTCTGAAAACTTAGCGGCTGGATAATCATAGGCAGTAATCATCACGATTTTCTCCCCTTGCTGCTTCATTTTCAAAAAATCACTTGTTGTTTTCATCATTTCCTCCTTCTACTGTGAGAAGAAAACAAAAAACCCTTCTATCCAAAA
>DEQI01000098.1:1713-5810 GCA_002360295.1 Planococcaceae bacterium UBA3370 | reverse complement strand
ATACTATAACAATTTTGGAAGAAAACGTACAGTTATTTATTTTATTTCTATATCGGCAGAATAGACCCCTTTTATTTCTCCTGAAGCAGTACGAATTTCTAGTACACCTGATTCAGTAATGCCCATTGCTTCTCCTTCAATCACTTCACGCACTGTCGTTGCCCGCACCATCTTGCCTATTGTGCCTGACGATTGTTCCCATAATTCTTTAATCGGTGCGAATCCATGTTGAATATATAAATCGCTATATTTCTCTAAATAATAAAGTATTTTGGCAACAAATAATGCCCGGTCAATTTGTTCTCCTTCTTCTATAGCTATAGACGTTGCAATCGATTGCAATTCCTCAGGAAAATCTTCGGGCTGTTGATGCACATTAATACCGATTCCGATTAATAATGCCTGCACTCGGTCTGTTTCAGCGATCATTTCAGTTAATATACCTACAGATTTTTTACCATTAATCAAAATATCATTCGGCCATTTAATAACTGGTGTAAACTTCTTAAACAGCTCACGCATCGCATGAACAACCGCTACAGCAGTGACAAGCGTAAACTGTGGTGCTTGGAAAGGTAAAATATCTGGACGAATAATGACAGTCATCCAAATCCCTTTTCCTGCAGTAGAATCCCACGGACGCAGCATACGGCCACGTCCTGCAGTTTGTGTTTCAGCAATAACAACTGTACCATCCATTGCATCTTCTCGCACTAAGTCATGGGCAATGAGCTGTGTTGAAGTCACTTCATCAAAATGATAAATTTTTCGTCCATAACGTTCTGTAGTTAAATGTGCAGCAATTTGAATATCATCTATTTTTTCAGATTTCGCGATTAATTGATAGCCTTTTTTCTTAATCGTTTCAAACGTATAGCCCTCCTGCTGTAATGTTTGCATATGCTTCCAAATAGCTGTACGGGAAACGTTCAACTCATCTGCTAATTGCTGCCCACTAATCGGTTCATTCCCAGCAGCCAAAAAACGTTGCAATATTTTATCTTTTATCGTAGTCATTGAACCATTCCTTTAATTGCTCTATATCATTATCAACCTCACCTGTTAAAACAGCAAATAGTGCTGCATCAAGAGCCTCTTTGATCCAAGGTCCCCGCTTTCTTTCTGTCCAGCTTATTAAGTGATGACCATTAACCACTAGCTCCTGCACATTAGCAATTGGTAACGATGCTTTTTGCTTAGCGATTTCCTCTTTGTGAACAGAAGTTATGTTTCCTTGCCAATCGGCAAAATCAGCCGCTGCTTGTAGCACCTCTAATGGATAATGGAAATAATCAAGTACATCCCATTCATCTTTTAGTTTGTCATAAGCTTCCTTCACTTGTTTCGCAAACGTTTTTTCTTTATTCGAGCATTTATAAAAAGATAATAACTGCTCATCTTGACTTATTAAATTCAAATAAGCCCAGCCCACAAAAGGGTTGGTTGTTTGGAAATGATACCAATCATCGGGGTTGAAGGAACCTTTCAAATAATGGACAAGCCCTGTTTCATTTAACATAGCTATTCCTTGATAAACGGAATGACTTTTCCACATTTTATTAAATTCTGCGTGAATTCTTTCTTTTGCAACATACTGGAGCTGCGAAGCTAATCGTTGTGCTGCTTGAGTTGTTTCCGTTTCAATAGTAAATCCAAGCTGTGCACTAAAGCGGACAGCACGTATCATCCGAAGTGCGTCCTCCTCAAAGCGCTTATATGGATCCCCTACCGCGCGAATTAATTTATTGAGGATGTCGTCTTTTCCCCCGTATAAATCGATCGTATCTCCTTGTCGCGTCATGGCCATCGCATTCATCGTAAAATCACGACGCGCTAAATCTTCTTCGAGCGAACGAACAAACTTTACTTCATTCGGTCTGCGATGATCTGCATATTCTCCATCTGTTCGATAAGTCGTTACTTCAATCGGTTCTCCTTCATCAAGAACAAGTACTGTACCATGTTCAATCCCTACATCAATTGTGTTAGAAAAAATAGCTTTCACTTCTAAAGGCAAGGCATTTGTTGCAACATCCACATCTGCGCTTATTTGACCAACAAATAAATCTCGGACTGCTCCTCCAACAAACACCGCTTCAAACCCTGCTCGTTCCATTTTTTCAATTACCCGTGATGCAGCTTCCCAACAATGATCTTTCATCATTTTGGTATTGCCGCCAATCGTACATATAGCTGCTCGTATTGCTCTATAATTTTATCTGAGCAGAATTTAGTTTGTGCCGCTTCAATAGCAGCCTCACGGAATTGTTGTAGCTTTTTCTCATCTTGCAGCAATTCAATCGCATAAGCAGCTACAGCATCTGTATCATGCTCTTTCACGAGGTAACCATTGACACCATGATCAATTACTTCTGGAATACCGCCAATAGCTGTCCCAATACCTGGTACACCACATGCCATTGCTTCTAGTAAAACGAGCCCAAATGACTCTTTTTCAGATAGCAGTAATTTCAAATCACTTATAGCAAATAACTCCGCTATATTTTCCTGCTTTCCTAAAAATAATACGTCTTGTTTATAGGGGGATTGTTTGACTTGTTCCATAACGCGATGTTTTTCTGGTCCATCTCCAACAAGAAGTAACTTGGCAGGCATTTGGTGACGTATTTTTATAAAGGCTTCAATTATATCTGGTAGGTTTTTAATTTTTCTAAAGTTTGAAACATGAATAAGTACTTTCTCGTCACTACTTATTCCAAACTGCTCCTTTAAATTACCTGGATTTAGTGGTCTAAATTCATCTTCATCAACAAAGTTATAAATGGTTTCAATCTGTTTATTCGTATTAATTAAGTCATATGTTTGCTGTTTTAAATCATTGGATACAGCTGTTACGATATCTGATTTTTCAATACCGTATTTGATGGCTGGAGAAAGGGTAGAATCTTGACCTAAAACAGAAATATCTGTCCCGTGTAATGTGGTAACAATGCCAATATTTTCGTCGCACATATCTCTAGCTAACACCGCACAAACTGCGTGTGGAATGGCATAGTGTACATGCATAACATCTAATTTTTCTTCTTTTATTACTTCCGCCATTTTACTTGCTAACGCAATATCATACGGCGAATATTGAAAAACTGAATAATTACTTACTTCGACTTCATGAAAAAAAACGGTTGGATAAATTTTATTCAATCGAAATGGGACACTAGATGTAATAAAATGAATTTCATGGCCACGTTCTGCTAATTTTTTACCAAGCTCTGTTGCAATAACCCCTGAACCACCTACTGTCGGATAGCACGTAATCCCAATTTTTAATTTTCTCATCCGTCTTCCCCCGTTTCTTTATTCTATTTAATTTCGACGTTCAGCGATTAAACGCCAATCAACAAATCCTTTTTTCAATCCTTTTAACAATATTTCAGCTGTTCCCATATTAGTCGCTAAAGGGACGTGATATACATCGCATAAGCGAATTAGCGCTGTTACATCAGGTTCATGCGGTTGGGCAGTTAATGGGTCGCGGAAGAAAAACACCATATCCATATCATTATTGGCAATCATGGCTCCGATTTGCTGATCACCACCAAGGGGACCTGAATTAAAGCGAGTTATACTAAGACCCGTTGCATCCATAATTTTCTGCCCTGTTGTACCAGTCGCATACAGTTCATGCTCCGCTAAAATATCACGATACGCAATAGCAAATTCTACTAAATTATTTTTTTTACGGTCATGTGCTATTAAGGCAATTTTCATACAAATCATTCCATTTCTTAAATAATATTTTCAAGTCCATACACAAGTTTTTCTAGTCCAACTACCGTTTCAATACAAAACGTGATACCGTTCATAAATGATTGTCTATTTAATGAGTCATGACGAATAGTTAATAGTTGTCCTTCACCGCCAAATAACACTTGCTGATGTGCCACTAAGCCTGGTAAACGCACTGAATGGATACGCATACCTTCAAAATCAGCCCCTCTAGCACCTTGCATCGTTCCTTTTTCATTACTATGCCCTTGCTTTTTCATATCACGCACTTCAGCAATCATTTGTGCCGTTTTCATACCTGTACCACTGGGAGCGTCTAATTTGTTATCGTGATGCATTTCGATAATTTC
>DEQI01000098.1:776-1602 GCA_002360295.1 Planococcaceae bacterium UBA3370 | reverse complement strand
AGCGCTGTCAATTCTTCAAGCTGTTCTTCGGTAAAACCTGTTGTGCCAATAACAGGACGTACATTATGAAGTAAAGCCTGTTTTGTGTGCTCATATACTGTATGAGGGTTCGTCAAATCAACTAATACGTCAGGCTTTGTATTCGTTACAAGCTCACTAAAATCTGTATAAATAGGTACATGATAATGTGAAGGGAACATGTCTAGGTCAGATAATGTAGCACCGACATGTTTATAATCAAGAGCGGCAACTAACTTCATATCTTCTCGTTTCATAATAGTATGTACGGCTTCAATCCCCATTTTTCCACGGGCACCTGCTATGGCTACTCTAATCATTGTTGTCCTTCCTTTCTTGTCCATCTATCTTTATCCCTTGTTTCAAACTTATGTAATACACGCATTAAAGCTTCATCTAATTTTATACCTTGTGCGTTTGCGAAACATACTAAAACAAAAAAGAAATCGCCCAATTCTTCTTCAATACTATTCGCATCTTCTGTTGCTTTTTTCTTTTTTTGTCCATATACATCTTGTACTTCTCTTGATAGTTCACCGAGCTCTTCTGTCAGTCTTGCTAAAAGCTCGAATGGAGGGAAATATCCTTCTTTAAATTGTCCAATATAATCGTCCACCCGTTGTTGTAATTGGCGCATTGTTAGTTCGTTCGTCATCGTATCACACTCCTATCACCATCGTATAGATTTCACTTCATGTTGTCAAAACATCGAAAATACAACATAATAAAAAGTATATGAAAGTTGCAATTTTTTGCTCAATTTTTTCTAAGCATACACTCATTTTACACGGAGGTTTGTCATGAAAGA
>DEQI01000098.1:0-668 GCA_002360295.1 Planococcaceae bacterium UBA3370 | reverse complement strand
GGGATTACATTAATTTTATATTTTACGTTACATTGGGATCCTGCATTAATGAATTTAATTCTCAATATTCCTATGTTCATTATTGGGTGGCGACTACTCGGGAAGAAGTCACTTATTTATACGTTAGTGGGAACCATCTCAGTCTCTGTATTCTTAAAAGTATTCCATATGTATGAATTCCAAATGCATTTACAAGATGATTTACTATTGGTCTCTTTATTTGCAGGTGTATTTGTAGGGATGGGTCTCGGTATTGTATTTCGCTTCGGTGGAACAACTGGTGGAGTTGATATTTTAGCACGACTTGCAAATAAATACATAGGATGGAGTATGGGGAAAACGATGTTTGCCTTCGATACGCTCGTCATTTTACTTTCTTGGCTTACGTTCTTAGATGCTCGCTCTATGATGTATACGTTAGTTGCGGTTTATGTTGGTGGACGAGTTATCGATTTTGTACAGGATGGGGCCTACTCAGCTAAAGGGGCCATTATTATTTCTAGTCAATCTGATGAAATTGCCAACTTCATTACTACAAAAATGGAGCGAGGTGTAACCATTTTTGATGGGCACGGTCATTTTACGAAAGAACATAAAGAGGTCATTTACTGTGTGGTCGGTCGTAATGAACTCGTTCGATTAAAATCCATTATTCATGCAATTGATCC
>DEQI01000305.1 GCA_002360295.1 Planococcaceae bacterium UBA3370 | reverse complement strand
GGCTATTCAAGTTTTGTACTTTGTCGTGATTGTGGAACCGTTGTTCAATGTCCAAATTGCGATATTTCTTTGACCTATCACCGAACGAGTGAAAAAATAAAATGCCATTATTGTGGATATGAAGAATACGTACCGCAAACTTGCCCGCAATGCGAAAGTGAGCATATTCGATTTTTTGGTACAGGGACTCAAAAAGTGGAAGAAGAATTGTATAAGTTATTTCCTGAGGCACGTATTTTAAGAATGGACGTAGATACGACAGCGCATAAAGGAGCGCATGAACAGCTTCTCGATGCTTTTGGTCGAGGAGAAGCGAATATTTTACTCGGTACACAAATGATTGCGAAAGGCTTGGATTTTCCGAATATAACACTTGTAGGCGTGTTAAGTGCAGATACATCGCTTCATTTGCCAGATTATCGTGCCAGTGAACGGACATTTCAGTTATTAACCCAAGTGAGTGGACGAGCAGGAAGGCATCATTTGCCAGGGGAAGTCATTGTGCAATCCTACACACCAGAGCATTATGCGATTGAGCTTGCGAAGGAGCAGCAATACGAACCATTTTATGTTCGAGAAATGCATGCGCGTAGACAGGCAGGATACCCCCCTTATTACTATTTGGCACTTGTTCAAATATCGCATGAAGATGTGATGATGGCAGCAGAATATGCTGCAAGAGTGGCTGATTATTTACGCTCTAATTTATCTTTTCAAGTGTCGATTATTGGTCCGACAACGGCTAGTATTGCTCGTCTCCAAAATAGATATCGCTATCAATGTTTGATAAAATATAAAGTAGAGCCTCATTTAAAAGGGGTTTTACATCAATTAATAAAAATATACCGTTCCGATTGGATTAAAAAAGGGATACAATTAACGATTGACCTTGATCCATCGATGATATAAACGTTAGAAAGAAGGAATACAAATGGCAATTAAAGAAGTTGTGAAAAATCCTGCCAAAATATTAACAACGCCGACGAAAGAAGTAGACGTTATAAATGAAGAAATCATCACTTTACTGGATGATTTATATGACACGATGGTGGAATACGATGGAGTAGGTATTGCAGCTCCACAAATTAATGTCGGTTTACGTGTTGCAATTGTTGAGCTAGGAGAAGATATTTTAGAAATGATCAATCCGGTTGTACTAGAAACAAAAGGGGAAGCGGAGGATGTTGAAGGTTGCCTAAGTTTCCCAGATTTATTCGGTATGGTCAAACGCCCAACGTATGTAAAAATTGAAGCAGCTGATCGTGAAGGACGCATTTACGAGTTAGAAGCAGAGGATTTCGAAGCACGTGCAATTTTACATGAAATTGATCATTTAGATGGGGTGTTATTCGATTCCAAAATTACGCGTATTTTAACAGAAGAAGAATTAGAAGAATTGTACGCTGATGTTGAGGAGGAATAATATGACATCGATTGTTTTTATGGGGACACCAGCCTTTTCTGTACCGATTTTACGGATGCTACATGAAGAAGGCTATGACATATTAGCTGTTGTGACACAGCCAGACCGTCCAGTAGGGCGCAAAAAAGTATTAACACCGCCACCAGTGAAAGAAGAAGCGGTTCGTTTAGGCTTACCGGTTATCCAACCTGAAAAATTACGTGGATCAGCAGAGCTAGATCAAATTTTAGCTTTGCAGCCTGATTTAGTAGTGACAGCAGCATTCGGACAAATTTTGCCGAAACAGTTATTAGACGCGCCACCACTTGGTTGTATTAACGTTCATGCTTCATTACTGCCACTTTATAGAGGTGGTGCTCCGATTCATCAAGCGATAATTGATGGACAACCAACTACAGGTGTGACAATTATGTATATGGCAGAAAAGCTAGATGCAGGTGATATTATTTCACAACGAGAAATTGCCATTGAAGAAACGGATCATACAGGAAGCATGTTTGAAAAATTAAGCGAAGTTGGACGAGATCTTTTAAAAGATACATTACCATCTATTATTTCTCGAACAAATGAGCGCATGGCGCAAGAAGAATCAAAAGTTACGTATGCGCACAATATTAGTCGTGAGAATGAACGGATTAATTGGCAGCATAACGCTCGTACCATTTATAATCAAGTGCGTGGATTACATCCTTGGCCGGTAGCGTATACAACATTGGATGCAAATAATGTTAAACTTTGGTGGGCTCAAATTGGGTCGACATCACATCATGCTACACCTGGTGAAGTGATAGCCATTCATAAAGATAGCTTTGAAATTGCTACAGGTGAAGGTGGTAGTATTGCTGTATTCGATTTACAGCCAGCAGGGAAAAAACGCATGTCTGCGGAAGAATATTTACGCGGTACAGGTTCAAAGTTACAGATTGGGGACCGTTTTGAATGACAAAAAAGAAGCAACAAATTTGGGATGGTAATGTCCGTGATGCGGCATTAACTATACTTTTAGCAGTTGATAAAAATCAAGCTTATAGCAATCTTTTGCTCCATCAAACCATTGAAAAATATAAGCTAACTCCGAAAGACCGTGGTTTACTGACAGAGTTAACCTATGGTACTTTACAGCATAAATTAACGCTCGATTATTACTTAGAGCCGTTTATTCGAGGGAAAATGGATATTTGGGTGCGTTGGCTCCTTCGTTTATCGTTGTATCAAATGCATTATTTAACAAGAATTCCTGCTCATGCAGCAGTTAATGAAGCGGTTGAAATCGCTAAACGCCGTGGGCACAAAGGAATTGCATCTATGGTCAATGGTATTCTTCGCTCGATTTTACGTGAAGGCGTTCGTTCAACAGATCAAATTCCAGATGAAGTAGAACGTTTAGCTGTAGCAACGAGTCATCCATTATGGCTTGTACAACGATGGGTAGAGACATACGGCTATGAAAAAACAAGTGATATGTTACATGAAAATAATGTACCTCCTTTACAAACAGTACGTGTGAATACGACGAAAGCAACGCCAGCAGAAGTACTTACGACGTTAGAGCGTGAAGGCGTAAAAGCACAGCAAAGTGAATATGTACCCGAATGTTTATATATAACGAATAGTCAAGCTGCCCGTACAGCTGCTTTTAAGCACGGGCTAATTACGATACAAGACGAAAGCTCGATGCTACCTGCTAATGTGCTGAACCCTCAACCAGGTATGCGAGTGTTAGACATGTGTGCAGCACCAGGTGGGAAAACGACCCATTTGGCTGAAAAAATGAACAACACTGGGCAAATTTTAGCACTTGATTTACACCCACATAAACTTGATTTAGTGGATGAAAATACAGCGCGTTTAGGCATTGACATTGTTCAAACAGCGCCTCTTGATGGAAGAAAAGCGGCAGATTACTTGCAAAAAGAAAGTTATGATGCCATTTTAGTCGATGCTCCTTGCTCTGGTTTAGGTGTCATGCGACGTAAGCCTGATATAAAATATACGAAACGCGAGGAAGATTTAGCTAGTCTTCAAACCATTCAACTGGCGATTTTAAATAATGCTGTACAACTATTAAAGCCAGGTGGACGTTTAGTGTATAGTACATGTACCGTTGATAGAAGTGAAAATGAAGGGACGGTCAAAGCATTTTTAGCGGAGCATCCAATAATGGAAGCCGTTGCTCTTGAAAATTTACCAAAGCACCTAGATAATCAACAACAAGATGGAATGCTTCAAGTGTTCCCACAAGACATTGGTAGTGATGGTTTCTTTGTCGCTGCCTTCGTAAAAAAGGAGAAGTAAAATAACTAATGGATCAACAACAATTCGATGAACGTATTTTAGACTTAGTTGAGGAAGCAGAAGAAAAGCCTGTTCGCCGTGTGAAAAAAGAAAAGCCACAATTAAAGGAATCAATTTATTCTCTACGACCAGATGAACTAGAAAATTGGCTAAAGGAAAATGGTGAAAAGTCATTCCGTGCGGGCCAAATTTATGAGTGGTTATATGAAAAGCGTGTAAAAACGTTTGAAGAAATGTCAAACTTATCGAAAGCATTACGTGAAAAGTTAGCCGATAATTTTGCCTTAACGACGTTATCTACTATTATTCAACAAGAGTCGAAAGATGGGACAATTAAGTTTTTATTCCAATTACAAGATGGCTATTCGATTGAAACGGTGTTAATGCGCCATGAATACGGTAATTCAGTTTGTGTAACGACACAAGTAGGGTGCCGTATTGGATGTACGTTCTGTGCTTCTACTTTAGGCGGTTTAAAGCGTCACTTGTTAGC
>DEQI01000365.1 GCA_002360295.1 Planococcaceae bacterium UBA3370 | reverse complement strand
GAAATACCGAATGCAATCGCAATTAAAATACTAAATACATAGAAAACTGGAATATAGCTGTTCGTGCTTTCTTTAATAGCAGTAACAATTATTGGACCAAATACACCGCCAAGTGACCATGTTGTTAGTAAATATCCGTGAATAACCCCGAGTTGTTTTGTACCAAATAAATCGCTCGCGAATGCTGGTAAGTTTGAGAAACCACCACCATAACAGCTAACAACTAAGAAAATAAATAATTGGAATAAAAGAACGTTTGTTGTAAATGGTAGTGTTAAAAAGGCGATTAATTGGATAACAAAGAAAATCACAAACACATTAGAGCGTCCAATATAATCAGATGCGGCTGCCCATAACAAACGACCTCCGCCATTGAAAATACCCATGATCCCAACCATTGTCGCAGCGGCACCGACAGATAGACCAACGATTTCTTGTGCCATTGGTGAAGCTACAGAAATCATCATGATACCAGCTGTTACGTTAATTAAGTGCATAGACCATAACATCCAAAAATGCTTTGTCTTTACTGCTTGTTTAGCAGACATTTGAGCTAGCTCTTTTGATCCGCCTGTAGCAAGTTTGCTAACATTATCAGAGCCTTCCACTTCTCCTTGCTTTGGAGGAGCAATATACAGTGCACCACATGTCATTAATGCGAAGTAGCTAATACCTAAAATGAAATACGTATTGGCAATGCCGACTGCTTCCATTAAATTTGCTGCTACTGGCGCCGTAATTAAAGCGCCTGCACCAAAACCTAGTACCGCCATTCCTGTCGCTAAACCTCGACGATCAGGGAACCATTTCACAAGTGTGGAAACTGGTGAAATATAACCGATCCCCATTCCTAGTCCACTTAACAGTCCATATGTAAGCCAATATAAAATAACGGAATCCATTGAAATAGCGACACCTGCACCAGCTTGTCCTAATCCAAATAGTACTGCGGCTAGTAGCGCAGATTTACGCGGTCCGTTTTTCTCAACAAAGCTTCCGAACATAGCTGCAGAAAATCCTGCTAACCCCATCATAATTGTAAAAGCAACCGTTACTTCTGTTGCGTTCCATCCTAAGTCATTCATAATTGGGTTTTTATACACGCTATATGCATACGCACCACCAATAGAAAGATGGATAGCAATTGCAGATAAAGCGATTAACCAACGATTCTTTTTCATTATTTCTCCCCCATTCAACAAAAAGTATCAATTTTGCTATAATTTTCTCCCCTATGCGATTGTGACTAAAATATGAACGTCCATGTACTTACGTTAACATTGAAATATTATGTTAAGCAAGCAATTTTTGAAAACAAATAATTCCCCTTAAGCATATAAAATGCGTTTTAAAAAGAAATTATGTGTGTTTGTGATCGCGTTCATATAGCTAAAACCGTTGATTTATCAATGTTTTGGAGAGTTTTCAACATTTGGTAAAGAATATAATATATTTCAGTAAATAAAATATTAAAATAGTTAAAAATTCTACTTTGAGTAAAAATTTTCATTAAAAATATAAAAAAATTCTGCTTTATTCCTTTTGTTTGGAGGGATATAAATCCTTTTCTACAATAATAGTACAGCAAATAGTACAGCTGAAAAATCAGTCAAATGGCTTTATACAGTGATGTGAGGAGAATTATTAAGAGGGAGATAGCAGAAAAATATTAATGTTCAGGCAGATTAATAAAACTGTTTATAACAGCTGTTGAAAATGTAGTTTCTAGAAAATAAACGCATGAAGAAATATTTTATATCGATAATAAACAAAATTTATTCGAGCGGTTCGGAGGGGTTTTTAGTTATTTGTAGTATGGCTTTGTCATTTTGTCAGGCAAAAATAAAGAAATTACTACTGGATAATTATACATAGAGTTAGTTAGCGAAATAGGTTAGTGCAGTAATAGCTGGTTTGAATGCAGCTGTTGTTGGTATTTTAGCAGCTGCATTTGTAAATCCTATTGTACTTACATCCATTCATAGTATCGTCGATGTAGCGGTCGCTTTATTATTTTATTTTTTGCTAGCCAAAGCAAAACTACAACCAATATGGATTGTATTGTTAGGATTGGTAACAGGAATTTTTATTTAAAACAACTAGTGGAAGCTATTCAATTAAAATATAGCTTGATTGAATGAGCTTGACCGACTGTTTTTCAGATAACCATTCAAGTAAGCTGGTTTCTTTACTATAAATTTGTATATGGCATTGTTTATATTGGCTTTTCACTTCATGGATATATTCTGCAATAATACTATAGTCGCCAAGGAACTCAGCTTCTACTTCTACAAAAAAAGGCAAACTAATTTCACTAGGACATATAATCCCTCTTTTTATAAAGCATTGCGGATTTACATAATAACGTATAGGTAGTGGGCGATTACTAGCAATTATACATTTCATACGGACACCTCGTACTTTTAAATAAATAAACGGACAATAATACCGCCACGGATTAAAGCTTCACTGACGTAATGTAGTTTTCTCTTATAATTAAAATTTATTTACTAAACAAACTTCAAATGATGGAATTCTATATAAGTAACCTGATCAATAGCAAAAACATGGAAGGGCCTAAATGACAGGCTGCTCCATGTTTGTACTTATTTAAATTTTACTTTAACAAAAAGGCAGCATTCAACTTCTGTCTTTCAGTTGTTGGTTCGCTAATTTTCGGTAAAATGCATGGCTTTCGAATAATTCCTGATGTTTTCCAACACCCGTAATCAAACCATTTTCTAAAACGACGATTTGATCTGCACCCAGAACCGTAGAAAGACGATGCGCAATAACGAGCGTTGTACGATTTACCATGAGTTGCTGAAGGGCATTTTGTACAAGTAATTCGGATTCACTATCTAAGTTAGAGGTTGCTTCGTCTAACAATAGTATTTTGGGATTGCGGATAAGAGCTCTTGCAATCGCAATTCGTTGGCGCTGTCCACCAGATAATTTCATACCACCTTCTCCCACTTCAGTATTTAATCCTTCAGGCAATTTTTCAATAAATTCGAGTGCATTTGCTTGCTGCACAGCTTGTTGAATTTGTAGATCAGACACTTCTTCTTTTAATCCGTACAATATATTTTCTTTTATTGTCCCCGACATCAAAGGGCTTTCCTGCGACACATAACCAAATTGACTGCGCCATGACATTAAATCAAATTCTTGAATCTTCGTTTGTCCAAGCGTTATTTGTCCAGAGCTTGGCGTATAAAAGCGTTCAAGTAGAGAAAATAAAGTCGTTTTACCGCTCCCACTTGGACCAACAAAGGCGGTCATTTTGCCACTAGGAATAGATAAATCTAGCTTTTTAATAATTTCGTTTTCGTTGTAGGCGAATGATACATTTTGAAAGAGGATGGGCTCATTAGCGTTTGTAACTTCTATTTTATTTTCCTCAAGTTCACTGTTATGACCCAGAATTTCTTGTATTCTTTCTGTTGCACCAAGTGCTTTTTGTAGTGCGGTAAAGAAGGATGCCATTTGCGTGAAAGGGACGACAATTTGGAACATATAAATAATAATGGCAACAAGTGCGCCAGCTGTTAAGGTGCCGGAAGCTACTTGAACCCCACCATATCCAATTAAAATAACGAGTACGAGCATTACGATAAACGTCATAAATGGGGAAATAAAGGCTTGTATTTTTGCTTCCTTTAGTCCGAAGTGGAACAGTCTTGAAATATTTTTATGACCATTATTACTTTCCGTTTGTTCAGCAAGATTTGCTTTTACTAAGCGAATATTAGATAAAACACGACCGAGATTACCTGAAAAATTCGCCATTTCATCTTGAGTAGCCATCGCAATCTTATACATTTTTTGACCGAGTGGTAAGATGATTAAAATGGATAGCGGCAAGGAAATCAGCATAATCACAGTCATTTTCCAATCAATAAACAATAGGAAAATAATAGACCCAATGATGGAAATAATCCCTGTGATAAAGGTAATTAAATGCTGTGTGATCAACGTTTTTACTATATTTGTATCTTGCGTAATACGGCTCATCGTTTCGCCTGATTGATGTCCATCAAAAAAGGAAATCGGTAGTCGTAAAACATGCTGCCATAATCTGCGACGAATAGAAGCGACAATGGTTTCGCCGATATGGGTCATAAAGTAAAAGGATAGACCAGAAAATACAGTTTGTACGATTAACATACCACCTAATAGCAGCATAAAGGACAAATTGAAATGGGCATTTGCTAATTGATCGACTAGATTCATCGTAAATAATGGAACGAGTAAGCCTGCCACCGTTTCGATTAAGCTTAAAACGATGGCAAAAAAGATGACCGACTTAGAAGGATTTGCATTTTTAATTAGTTGAACAAAGTCTTTCCAATGGGCAGTCTTTTCTTGATTAGCTTTCTCCATACAAATTCACACCTCTTTGTTCCCAATAATATTGCATAGCCTTTGCAATCCATTCTTCTTCTTGCGGAGTAAAGGGAGAAGGGAAGAGTTCGATATTATCTTCTATATCAATTTCTTGGTCTTGTAATTTTTCGACAAGCTCCATTGTTCCTGGATAAACTTCAAGTGCCAAAGCAAAATATCGTTCTATCAGAGTTTGGACTGCAGGACTTTTATAGTCTTGATCATAAGTTTCTTTCAATTCATCAATTAGCTTAGCCATTTTACTGTTTAATTCCATTTGTTTTTCATCGGATAAACTGTACATTTGCTCCACAGAATCCTTTGGAAAAATATTTATCAACCATTTCTTTTGCTCATCCTCTTTATGAATGCTGTGAATAAGCGTCATAAAAACATTGGCATTAACCGTACCCTGCTCATCCATCATATAAAGTGCGTGATCAAGTGCACGAATGACTCAATTAATATGCTCTCGTTTTTGTAGCATCTCTTGTTTTTGAAACTGCAATGAATCCTGTAAATCCCAATCGTTTAAATAAATTAAGTCGTGAATTTTTTCTAAAGAATAGCCTAAAAATTTTAGCGTCACAATTTTTTGTAGCTGCATAATACTGTCATCTGAGTAGTAGCGGCGACCAGCATCAGTTATAAATGCAGGCTTTAACAAGTTCATTTCATCGTAATAATGCAATGTCCGGATTGTTATGCCTGTTTTTTTAGCAAAATCGCCAATTGAATAGGTGTTGGACATAAAAATAACCTCCTTGAAATGTGTTCCTGCATTCATTGTAATAGCTTACGTAACGTGAGGAGCAAGGGAAATATTGATATGGGGAAAAGATATAGGTTTTGTTTTTTTAGTGTTACTCATATTTAACTATGTTTTGCAAAATTTTTAAAACCGGTTACATTTTCTTTATTATGGCATATATTTTCCTAAGGGAAACAAATTATCGCTAAAGAAAAGGAGTGAATTTTATGAAAATAGGGATGCTCGTATGGGTATTTTTTATCTTTTGGTTAGTATCACTTCTATTATGGCTCATAACTAATTCAGTATCGGTGGCGATTATATTATTTATAGTGTGGATTTTTTTAGCTATATTAATGAAAAAATAGATTATTCACCGAAACTAGGAGGAGACATTTTAAATAGAGGTTTGTTAATTGGAGTAAAGTGTAGAAAGACAACTCGGGGGAGCATCAAGCAACTCTTAGTTATGGTATGTATCAAAGGAGTAAGAAAAAATGACTACAACAAGTATAAGGTTTTAACCAGCTCTTAAAATGGGAATAGGGGCTGGTTTTTATTGTTCACTTACCATCTATAGCAAGTTTGAATGGAAGTACCATTATTTTCGCAGCTTGCATACGATAATTTAATAAACTGGGAAAGGAATGAGGAAATGTACCATATTCCTTATGTGTATTATCAATACCCTTATTATCGACATTGGCCGATGTATAACTATTATGAGAATAATCATAGCTTGTATGATCACTCAAATAGCTGGGACGCTACTACTAGAGTAGTTAAAGAGAATGGGGAAATAGTGTTAAAAGATCATGGACCTCATCCATATGTTGTGAATATGAATGAAGCAACAAAGCAAAATAAAACATTTCGTACTGCATTATGGACAGGAGAACATTTACAAGTGACATTAATGAGTCTTAACGTCGGAGAAGATATTGGTTTAGAGGCACATCCAAATGTCGATCAATTTTTACGGGTTGAACAAGGGCAGGGGCTTGTTCAAATGGGGAATTCCAAAGATCACTTACATTTTAAAAGGTATGTTAATGATGATTTTGCCATCATGGTACCAGCTGGGACCTGGCATAATCTAACGAATACGGGGAGTGTTCCGCTTAAACTGTATACAATATATGCTCCTCCTAACCATCCATTTGGTACAGTTCATTTAACAAAGTCAGATGCAATGGCTGAAGAAAAGGAAT
>DEQI01000358.1 GCA_002360295.1 Planococcaceae bacterium UBA3370 | reverse complement strand
GCCTCTACTGTTTTTCGAGTAGCAGCATAAATAATACCGGACTCAGTACGATTATTTTTTACATACTGCTTCACAAACATGTCTTTACTAACAGCTGTTTGTACGGAAAAATGCAAATTATCACGTGCAAAGCCAGTAATAAAGGTATTATCCTCGGAAATTGATAAAATTGAACGAATATCATCACAAACAGCAGGCGTTGCAGTCGCTGTCAGAGCAATCACTGTAGGCCTTTGTTGCCATAATTTTAAAACCTTTTGGATACTGCGATAGCTTGGACGGAAATCATGTCCCCATTGTGATATACAGTGGGCCTCATCAATTGCTATTAATGGTACATGAACATTTGCAAGCTCCATACAAAAAGCATCACTCTCTAAACGCTCTGGTGCAATATAGAGTAGCTTTATTTGGCCGTTTCTTACACGAAACATGACATCTTGTACTTCTTCATATGATTGTGAGCTATTGACAAATGCTGCTGATACGCCATTTGCTACCAGCATATCGACTTGATCCTTCATTAATGAAATAAGTGGAGAAATAACAATAGTAGTCCCCTCAAAGGTTAATGCAGGTATTTGATAGCAAAGCGATTTTCCCCCACCCGTCGGCATGACAATCAACGTGTCATTCCCAGCTAATACATTTTCTATTGCTTGTTGCTGTCCTTCACGAAACTCTTCGTATCCGAAAAAAGTTTGTAAATGTTTTTTAGCTACAGTCATTAACATAATTACTGATCATCCTTTCTTATATTTCAGTTTACATAATAATATTATTTTAAACTATATATATTGCTCTATTCTTCTCCAACAATACACTATATTTGAGTGTTTACTAGTGAAAAATACAATTTTTTTAATGGGTTGTGATTAATCCACTTCAGCTCCCTTTAGTATACGTAAGACAAATTAAATTAAGTGCTACTTACCGTTCCCCTGGTACCGATGGTGTGAAAAAAGCACCAAGTCAACGCACAGCAGGAAATATTTATGTCATTGACCCGAAGAATACAAATGCATGGGCTATTCTACCAGGAATATTATTTATCGACCATGCAACAGATATTCCAAAACTAAAATCATCTTCACAGCGTCAACATGCAGCAGAGACCATTGCATCAGGAGTCAGTTCATTTGTAGCTACACAACCTCCCATTAACTAAATAGCGAATATGCAGTCTATAAGCTATGCAAGTCTATCTTATAGGCTTTTTTTATCGCAAAAAAATTTCAAACTTTTTGAATCGAATACATATGTTGTTCCGTCTAAACAGTAAAAGGTGGTGTCAAGTTTACATGTCTCGTGATGAAAAAAATATCCTTTTGGATTTAGAAATAATAATGGAACGATACGGTGAATCGCTTATTCGGCTGGCCTATACTTATGTGAAAAATAAACAAACTGCAGAGGATATCGTTCAAGATGTATTTATTAAAGCTTTCGAAAAAAGAGATGCTTTTCGTGGAGATTCGTCCTATCAAACCTATTTATACCGTATGACAGTGAATCGATGCCATGATTACTTCAGGAGCTGGTCCTTTAAAAACTTATTTTATACGAATAAACACCAACATCTCCAATTCGAAGCTTCAGCAGAATCCAAAGTCATCCAAAAAACGGAACAGTATTTAATTGGTGAGCAAATATTGTCCCTACCTATAAAATATCGCGAAGTCATTGTGCTGTATTACTACAATGAATATAAAATTGAGGAAATTGCAAGTATTTTAGAAATCTCCTCTAGTACTGTTAAATCACGCTTAAATCGTGCGCGAGAAAAGTTAAAAATTTTAATAACGGATAAGGTCGGTGAACAATATGGATGATAAACAAATTAAAAATAGTATAGATGAATGTATTGGTGAAGAAAAATTATTTAATGATGCGCTCAAAAATAGAATTTTATTTCGTGTAAACAGGAAAGAAAACGATAAGGGGTTGTGGATAATGCTAAAAAAAATAACTCCTGCATTCGTTTTATTATTAACGATTGTAGGCGGCATCACCTTTTTTATGCTATTAAAATCTGATAATAAAGAACAAATGACTTCACCAAATATAGAATACATTGGCTCAGACAATAATCATTCACAAGGTACAGAAGATTTAGCAACGCCAAATACGAATCAACAGCTGCAGCTACAAGATGAATTTCGAGAAGTGCTCAATCTAACTTTCCAAATAATAAACGCAATGGTAGAAAAAGATTACACCTATCTGTCTGAAGTTTGCGATCAATCGGTTGAAATGAATACGACAAACCACACAATCAAGTTTAATGCCATTGGAGAAAATGGATATGAGGCGAACCTATTAGAAGATTTCGATTTTAAAACAATGGAGTACAGAGGTTATCATATAGAAGGTGATGAAATGTTTATCTTTTTAGCTATTAACCACATAGCCTATGAGTTTACATTCATTAAAGGAAATTCACAGTATGGAAATTATTTATTAAAATCCATCATAACGAATTAATGAGGTAAAAACAACATCATTTATATGTAAGAAATTGGAGTGTTAAACAGAGACCTTATTACTTTGTTTAACACTCCTTTTTTGTCTTATGAATCTAGTCAACAGCTATAAATCTCTCCTATCACAGTTGATTCTCTCTTTCCAATAATTCAAAAAAAGATGGTATATGCTGAAATTCTTTGTTTTTTAAATGCTCTAATATTTTAAGCATAATTTCTTGTTCTAAATCTGCTCTATTTTGCCTATTGGTTTGCATTAATTCTTTTTTAATTTTAGGCTTTAATAATTCCAACACTTCCAAAAAAGAAATATTTCCATCCATTGCTTCACTCCTTGTTTTTAGGTTTATGTGGATCAATTACTGTAATTATTCCTTGGATTGCATGTTCTAATTCGCTAATCTTGCGCTCAAATCGATGTAAAAGGTAAAGAGACACTACAATCGGAAAGCCTAAATTATTGACAAAGTTAAATAAAAGCTCATACGCAGCCATCCATCAATCGCCTCACTTTCTTTAAAGCACTATTTTTAGATTTCGTAATAGCTTGCTGAGATACGCGCAACTGTTTACTAATTTCTGTATCAGACATGTTGTGAACAAATGTCAAAGATAAGATTTGCAGTTGCCTTTTCGTAAGTGTGAGTAGTGCGTGGTATAATTGAGGGTTTTCAACATAGTCTTCTAAACGCTCATACAAACGTTCATCAAAAAGACTTGTTGCTGTGTCATCTATTAATTGCTCCTTCATCGATACTGAAGAACTATTACGATTCGAGTTACTATCCATTTCTTGATGGTCAAGATACAGTAAGTGACGCTGATTCCATTGCCTTTCTTTTTTGTCAAAATGCCTTGCTGAAAAATAAATCGTTTTAGAAAAATAAGTGATAGCACGTGTTTTAGCGTAATAGGTTGTGAATTTTTCATTGATTAGTTGTTTTGTATGCTCTTCTGTATTTGTGTTGTATTGCATGTACAAATCGGAATGTTCATTTTCTGCTAAAAATGATTGTAAAATTGGATTTCGAATCTCTTTTTGTTTGAACATATTTCCTCTCCTTTCTAAAGAACATACGTTTTGTTCATTATATACAAAATTGCCTCAATAACCATGAGTATATATACCAATTTTTACATATTAATAGGAGCTATAACTTAATAAAGATAATTAAAATTGAAAGTATAATAGTACTGTATTTTATGCACAAACAAAGAACTAATACCTATATTTGTATAATCCGCAGGGTATGAAGTACTGTATAGTTAATAAAGGAGATAAATCCAACTAAATCACAACCACTTTTACAAATTATTTATTATTCTTATGAGACGAGAAGCTACCATAGAAAAAGTGCTTTAACTCAAAGTTAAAAATTTGAGCTAAAGCACATAAAAATATAATTTAAAACTATTTATCTATCGCTATAGTTTTGTTTCTTTTATTAATCGAAATGGCCAATAAAATCATGATCAATAAGGCCATTATACTAAAAACTGTAGCACCAACAAAAGCGCTGTTAATACCATGTAGCAAACCATCTGCCTTTATGATTCCCAACTGTTGCACATCCGGATTACCGTTTGTAGCCATTACAGCATCATCTATAAACAAATTTGTTTGCATTGTCATTATCGTTGTCATGACAGCTGTTCCAATGGCTCCTGAAATAGCTAAAATGGTGTTTTGCATGGCTGTTCCATGACCATATTGTTTACTTGGTAATGCATTTAGTCCTGCAGTCGACAATGGCATCGTTAAAAATGTAAGACCGATAGAACGAATGATGTAAATCAATGATAATAAAATAATACCTGTAGCATATGTTAAATTCGTATAAAATACGGTCGTTACAAGAAGTATGATCGTCCCTACAATCCCTAACCATTTAATACCATGTCGATCAAACATTTTTCCAGCAATAGGTGACATAATGGCCATCGCAATACTGCCTGGCAATAGGAATAGTCCTGACTCTAATGCAGTCAATCCTCGATTTGTTTGTAAATAAATTGGGATTAATATCATCCCCGCATACGAAACACCATTTACAAAGAAGGTAATAAGAATTGAATATGTATATTCAAGAGATTTAAAAATTCTTAAATCTATTAATGGGTAATCTGTTTTTAACTGACGAATAGCAAAAAGAGCAAGTGAAATAACCCCTATTGATAATGCTGTTATAACCGTTACACTTCCCCATCCTGCCTTTCCAGCAATACCAAATCCATATAAAATCCCACCAAAACCAAGCGTCGACGTAATAACTCCTAAAACATCTAACTTCGCGGCACGAGGTTCTGAAACATTTTTTAAAACAAAGTAGGAAGCGATTAATGCTGTTAGTGAAAATGGTAAAATGGCAAAAAAGATAAAGCGCCACGATAACGTTGTAATTAATAAACCGGATAACGTTGGTCCTACTGCTGGAGCAAACATGATTGCCACTCCTACAATCCCCATTGCAGCACCGCGCTTTTCAATTGGAAATAATGTAAAGACGACATTAATTAATAATGGCATGACAATACCAGCTCCAAGTGCTTGTATAACACGTCCAATTAACAAAACAACAAA
>DEQI01000176.1:1359-7916 GCA_002360295.1 Planococcaceae bacterium UBA3370 | reverse complement strand
GGCATTTATGCCGGTGCAATTGGTTATGTTTCCACGACAGGTAATATGGATTTAGCACTTGCCATTCGGACAATGCTTGTGAAAGATCACAAGGCATATGTGCAAGCTGGTGCAGGTATTGTCTATGATTCTGTACCGCGTTCTGAGTATGAAGAAACACTGAATAAAGCACGTGCATTGCTGGAGGTACGAAAATGATCGTATTAATCGATAATTATGATTCGTTTACTTATAATTTATATCACCAAATTGCCGCTTTTGGCCATGAAGTGAAAGTGTTACGGAATGATCAGGTAACTATTCATGATATGGAATTGTTACGTCCAGATGCTATTGTCATTTCACCGGGGCCAGGAGTACCAAGTGAGGCAGGAAATATTATTGAAATAATTCAACATTTCTATCATAAGCTCCCGATTTTAGGTGTATGTCTTGGGCATCAAGCAATTGGTGCAGCATTTGGGGCAACTATTATTCAAGCAAAAAATATTATCCATGGGAAAATGAGTAAGCTACAGCATAATCACCAAGGCTTGCTAAAAGATTTGCTAGATGATGAGGAAGTGATGCGTTATCATTCGTTCGTTATAGAAGAAGCAACGCTATCTGATATGTTTACCATTGTAGCAAAATCGGCAGATGATGGAGAAATCATGGCTATACAGCATATAAAATATCCACTATACGGTCTACAATTTCATCCTGAATCCATTGGAACAAAATCAGGAAGTAAAATCATTCAATCCTTTTTACAAAATGTGACCCAAGTACAATCAAAATAAATATAGTTAACTATTATAAATAACCTTATTTTGTTATAATTAATAGTAACTTAAGGAGGATGGATTGATATGAATAATCGATATGAAAAGATAGCCGTTGCGGTTGATTTTTCACCACAATCATTAGTTGCTTTTGAGCGAGCGGTTGAAATTGCAAAACAGCATGAGGCTACATTACAAATTATTAGTATAGTAGATACGCAATCATTTGGAGCAATTGCTGCATATGACATTAAATATGGAGAACAAATTAAAGCAGAGCGATTAAATGAAATTGACAAGTTAAAAGTAGAAGCTCTAGAAGCAGGAGTAACAAACGTAGAAGCAAAAGTAGAAGTAGGTTCTCCTAAAGTGCTTTTGACAGAGCAAGAAGATATAAATTTAATCGTTATTGGTGCTACAGGTTTAAATCGTGTAGAAAAAATGGTACTGGGATCAGTGTCAGCACGTATTGTACGCCATGCAAAATGTGATGTACTTGTGGTACGAGGGGAATAAAGGAAGTTTCTCCTCATATCCACATATAGAAACAAGAGCTGTCCAGTTAGTTAGGGCAGCTCTTGTTTTTAATTTCCCCTAAAGGACAAATTTATAAATAAGAAACGATCTCTTTTTCAAGCTTCAACGGTTTATACGTAGGGGCAAATCGTTTAACAATATGACCGTCTCTGTCAACTAGAAATTTCGTGAAATTCCATTTTACATTTTTACTGAATATTCCCTTTGTTTCTTCTGTTAATAATTTGAATAAAGGATGCGCATCGCTCCCATTCACATTCACAATTTCATGCATCGGGAAAGTAACACCGTATGTTAAGCGACAAGCTTCAGCAGCCGCCCAAGCTGTTGCTACTTCTTGTTTAAATTGATTTGATGGAAAGCCTAATATGACTAAGCCTTGTTCTGCATATTTTTTATTTAAAGCTTCTAAATCATTAAATTGACCTGTTAAGCCACACTTAGTAGCCGTATTAACGATTAATAAAACTTTTCCTCTATAACGTTCTAATGAATACACTTCTCCAGCTTCATTTATTACTTCAATATCATAAATTGTCATAGTGATTTCTCCTCATTCATCATGGATAAAAAAGTATTTAACTCATGTAGCTTCTTTTTTAGTTCCGGACCTTGGGCAGGTAAAAAGTCGAAACAACACATTTTTTCTATTATTTGTTTTTGTATTTTGTCTTCTGCAAGCTTTGCTTTTGCTGTTAATGACAAGATAGATGCTCGCTTATCATGTGCAGCAGGAGCTTTTGAGAGCCAATCTTTTTCAATGAGCTTTTGCAAAATAGGATTTAATGTACCGATACTTACACCTAAATGTTCACAGATCTCTGAGCTAGTTTGACCATCATCTTCCCACAAAGTAAGCAAAACTAAATATTGTGGATAGGTTAAATCAAAGGGTAATAATGTCTTCGCATAGAGCTTCGAAAATTGATTTGCCGCTTTATATACCTCAAAGCAAAGCTGTGTATTTAGTTTTGAAGTTGCCATATCATCACCTATTTTCTTACAGTATTAGATAGCCATTTCAGAGTACCGAGATTTTATAGCATATTAACAGGTAGTAAGACCCCTAAAATTGCGCGAAACTATATTTTAAGTGGGGGATTAACAACCTGTAAATGCCCGACGACGGACAGTGTGTCTTAGCCAGTTGAAAGTCCAGGACGTGGCATTTTGAACGTGATTAGTTCATTAGTGAGGGATGATGGACATCCCACTTATAGGAAGATTCACTTTATTACATATATCGTATACGATGTATTTAGTTATGTAAAATGATAAGCTTTCTAAAATGGAAAGTTCCGAAAAATGTCGAAAAGTGTTGGAAATATAGGTAGATATGACAATTGTCACTTTCTGATACTAATAGATTTTTGTAATGTAAAGATTAATATTTGATTTACTAGATTACGATTAAAGGGGACTTTAAATGGCAAAGAAAATCGCTTGGGTTACAGATACAGCAGCATTATTACCAAAGGAGTTTATTCAGCAGCATCATATACATGTGTTGCCGTTAAATATAGTATTTGAAGAAGGTTCGCTTCGTGAAACAGTCGATATGACGAATGATGAATTTTACGAAAAATTACGTAAAGCAAGAGTTCATCCGAAAACATCACAACCCGCTTTTGGAGAACATGTAGCTCTCTATGAAAACCTTAAACAACAAGGTTATGATTGTGCTATAGCAGTGCATACATCTGTTCAATTATCGGGAACTTATGCAAGTGCATTTATGGCCAGCGAGCAAGCAGGATTTACATGCTATCCAATTGATTCGAAAATTGGCTCATTTCCTATGATGAAAATGTTAGAAGTCGGGATACAAATGAATAAAGACGGCCATGATTTAGAGGAAATTGTGCAAGAATTACAATCAATGACGGAGCGCTCAGAATTATCATTTATTCCAGCGAGCTTAACGCAACTTCAAAAAAGTGGACGTGTATCAGGTTCAGCTGCTTTATTAAGTCATTTATTAAATATTAAACTAGTTATTTCATTTGATGATGGCTTTTGTAAAGTGGCAGAAAAGGTACGCGCGGACAAACGAGCAAAAAAGTATGTTGAGAATTTACTAGATACTGCTCTTCAAACATCAACTATTCCAGAGGTAGCGGTTATTCACTGTAACAATGAAAGCGGTGCCATCGAATGGTTAAACCACTTACAACAACAGTATACAAATATTAAGTTTATTGTACTACCTTTGTCAGCATGTGTGGGAGTACACGCAGGTGAGGGGACATTAGGCTTAAGCTGGGTACGCTATTAAAGCAAAATGCGCTTGGACAAGTAGTCTAAGCGCATTTTTTAAAATCGGATGTACTATGTGATTGATTGAATAACTTTAAACTAATTGCTAATCCAAATGCGAGGAACAGAAAGCTTGTTATAAATCCGACGATTCCAATCCAGCCGTAGTTTAGCCAAAAAACCCCACCTAAAGTTCCTCCAAAACTTGACCCCATATAATAACCGAATAAATAGAGGGATGAGGCCTGTGCTTTATTTATTTGAGCACGGCTGCTAACCCAACTACTTGCCGTTGAATGTGAACCGAAGAAACCGAAAGTAAAAATGGTCATCCCTATAATTTTTACATATAAATTCGTAGGCAAAGTAAGAAGAACACCTGTTAATGTAATCATTATTCCTGCAAATAATACTTTTTGACGTCCAAATTTATCTGTTAAACTGCCAAACCATGTTGAGCCAAATGAACCTACTAAATAAACGAGGAAAATCCAACCAACAGCAGTCGAACTTAAATTATATGGAGGAGCAAGTAATTTATATCCGATATAATTAAATAATGTAACAAAACCACCCATTAATAAAAACGCAATGCCGAATAAACAAATTAAACCCGGATCTTTTACATGAGCTAGTAACGATTTTGATAATGTTTTAATTTGTAGGGGACGGGGGGTAAAATGTTTTGACGCTGGTAAAGCCCAAACAAAATAAGTGCAAATAAGTAAGCTAATAAAGCCGATGACGAGCATGCCGATTTGCCAGTTAAATAAATCTGTCATCATTCCCATAATTATACGTCCAGCTAAGCCACCAAGTGAGTTGCCACTAATATATAGCCCCATTGCTATTCCTAAACTAGATGGTTCTACTTCCTCTCCTAAATAGGCCATTGCAATAGCTGGCACACCTGCAAAAACAATTCCTTGCACGATACGAAGGGCTAAAAGTATTTCAAAAGTAGGCGAAAAAGCTAATGCAATAGTTAAAATAGAAGCTGCAACAATGGAAATAACCATTAGCTTTTTCCTACCCCATGCTTCCGATATGGAGCTGAAAATTAATAAGCTGCAGGCCAGTGCAATGGTTGCAACGGAGAGTGATAAGCTTGCTATAGCAGGTGATACACCAAACTGCTCTGTAAATTGTGGCAAAAGGGGTTGCGTTAAATATAGATTGGCAAATGTAATGAACCCAGCTGCGAATAAAGCTAAATTTGTTAATGTAAATTGTTTCGTACCTTTTTGTATGTATTCCATGGATGTGACCCCATTTCAAATATTGACAGTTTTTTGAATTTTAAGTTATGGTTTATTATAATAGTGTATCTTACATAAAGATAATTCATTGTTTTTATGTGCCTTATAAAAAAAAGTTATAAAGGAAGTATGAAATAATGGAATTACAGCCTCTTTTTTATTTTCAAACAGTAGCACGACTTGAAAATATGTCTCGTGCAGCTGAAAAATTACATATAACCCAGCCTGCGCTTAGTAAGGCCATTGCACAACTAGAGAAAAGTTTAGGAGTAGAGTTGTTTTTTCGAAATGGTCGATCTATCCATTTAAACAGATACGGCCATTTTTTCTTGGAACGAGTAGATGTAATTTTGCGTGAATATAATCAAGCACGTGAAGATTTAATCCACTTAATTGCTCCTGGACAAGGGGAAGTATCCATAGGTTTTATGCATACACTCGGATTAAAAATAATTCCAGCACTCATGACAGATGTAAAAAAGGTGTATCCACAAATGCGATTTCAACTAACGCAAAACAATTCAGGCCTATTATTAAAAAAAGTCGGACTAGGAGAATTAGATATTTGTTTAGTTGCTGCATTAGACATGAAAGGGGACATTTATTGGGAAAAATTGTGGGATGAAGAATTGTTTTTAATTGTTCCAAAGGATCATAAGCTGGGCTCAAAAAAAAGGGTAGCTATAAAAGAGTTTGCAAGCGAGCCATTTATCTCAATAAAAAAGGGCAATTCATTGAGAGAAACAGTTGATAATTTATATAAAAAAGAAGGCTTTACGTTAAATGTCGCTTTTGAAGGAGAAGAAATCCATACGGTAGCGGGACTTGTAGAAAGTGGACTCGGTGTATCACTCATTCCTCATATAAAAGGTCTCGAGCAATATAATATTCATATAATATCTGTGAATGCTGAAAATTGTAAGCGTGAAATAGGTCTCGCTTATTTGCAAACACGGTTTATGAGCCCCGTAACTGAACAATTTATTCATTATTTACGCGCGTATTTTAAAGTCTAATTAAAATACGCGCATTGGTAATTAATTTACTTTCTTTCCCGTAATGATCCGAGCCATTTGTTCTAGCGTCATCGATGAGTCTAGCTCAAACTGTCCTTTTTGAATCGCTCTAGCGTATTCTGGTTTTGACAAATATAATTCGAGCTCCCGACCATTCGTCACGACACCGATATCCTCTACTTGTTTTCCGATATCGTAAATTGACATGCCTTCGTAAATGAGAATGGTACCAGCAACAACGGTTTCGTCATTCGTATGACTAGTTGCTGATTGCTCATTTTTTTTAGTCGTTTGTTCAACTTCTTTTGTAGTAGATGCATCATTGTTCAGATTTTTTAACTGTTCGATTTCGGCATTAGCAGTCTCCAATTGTTTTTCAAGTACAGCTATTTCTTTTTTATAATTGTTTATGTCAGTGGAGCTAGAAGAAGAATTACTATCATTACTTAAGGATAAAATCGCGCCAACCAAAAATACCCCTACACCAAATGCCCGTAATGATTTTTTCATAGGCGCCCTCCTTTAGTAATAATTTCGATTACTTGCTCCTCTGATAATGTCGAAAGCTTGCTAATTTCAGGTATTGAGAGGCCTTGTTTATTTAACTCAAGCACTTGGCTCATTAAAATACTGTTTATAGGCTTACTCATTCTTTGTTGGGTGAACGTATGTATAGAAGAGGTTTGAGGCGACCCATTTCCATTCGCTGCTGGTTGCGTCTTTTT
>DEQI01000176.1:408-1283 GCA_002360295.1 Planococcaceae bacterium UBA3370 | reverse complement strand
TATTTGTTTCTTGATAGATATTGATTGATAGTTCTTCTACATCTCGCTCCACTCGTTTTGTGGAATCTTTTAAAAAGAAAGAAACAATGATGCATAGTATACCAACAATCATTATAATGACTGATAAATCCACCTAACTCTCTCCAATCATGTATGTTTATTATCGTACATTTTAGCACAATGAAACTTAATATGAAATGATGCTAGATTTTTTTTCAGTTTATGTTATAATGGTTAAGTCGTATAAATCATGCTCAAATTATTTAGAATTCTTGATTTAGAGTGGGAGGGTTAATGATGCGCGTAAACATTACTTTAGCTTGCACAGATTGCGGCGAACGTAACTACATTTCTAAAAAGAACAAGCGTAACAATCCAGAGCGTCTTGAACTTAAAAAATATTGCTCACGCGAGAAGAAATACACTCTTCACCGTGAAACGAAGTAATCGCTCTATTAGCCAAAGCCACTTGTGGTTTTGGCTTTCTTATTTTGTACAGACAAATGAGGGAAATTAATGGATAAACATCAAATCCGGAAACAAATACGTGCTATTTTGAATAAAATGTCGATTGAGGATTATCAAGAGCGATCGTTAGCAATTATCGAGCGATTAGTGAATGAGCCTTATATAAAGGATAGAAAAACGATTGCTGTTACAATTTCCCGCTTTCCAGAAGTGGATACAGTTAAAATGATTGAGGAACTATGGAAACTTGGTAAAACAGTTGTAGTACCTAAATGTCATCCGAAAACAAAAGAGATGTCATTTTATGCGATTGAGCAATTTTCACAGCTCGAAACGGTTTATATGGACTTGCAAGAACCGATTATAGAGGATACGGAGCTTATTACGAAGGACCATATTGAGACTAT
>DEQI01000176.1:0-316 GCA_002360295.1 Planococcaceae bacterium UBA3370 | reverse complement strand
GAAGGGGATTTAATTGCGCTTGCTTTTGATGAGCAAGTGGTCAATCATGTTCCGGTAGAAACACATGACATACCCGTTCATATAATCATTACGGACACAACACGCATACAGTGTGCACGATATTTGGAGGAATAATTAGTATGAAATCTATGATCGATATTTATAATTTGTTGAAGCAATTCGGGACATATATTTATACAGCAGATCGTTTAGGAGATTTAATGCTTATAGAAGATGAAATTCGAGAGCTTTATAAATCACGTGTATTGGATACGAGAGATTATCAAACAGCACTTTTAATCATTCGTCAAGAAGC
>DEQI01000059.1 GCA_002360295.1 Planococcaceae bacterium UBA3370 | reverse complement strand
GCTTTTTGCATTGTTATCACTCCCTCTTGTTGAACCTATTGTAGCATGTCTAAAATGTAGATAACAGGGAGAAATTTTTCTGCAAATAGAGCCCTAAACGATGACACGATTTGAGAAAGTAGTATAATGGTTATACGACTTGGAACAATATGTGAGCGTCATTCGTCAACATTAGCGAATGGAAAAAAGGAGAAGTTAAATGGAACAACATGAAAGAGAGACCCGCTATAAAAAGAAGCGCTTACGTAAAGGGCGATTACTTATTTTTTTACTGCTCGTATTATTCGTCCTATGTGGGGTATATGTCGTACAGCAATATAATAGCGGGAAAGAATTTGCAAGTGAATCAAAAATACCTGAAGAGCCATTTGTCCCAGATGAAAAAGTGAATAAAATTGAAAACTTTTTAATACTTGGGGTTGATAGCAGGGGAGAAGAGAAGTCTAGGACAGATACAATGATGTTAATGTCTTGGAACAGAGATACCAATACAATAAAACTCGTATCGTTTATGCGTGATATATATGCAGAAATTCCGGGTTTTCAATCTTATAAATTGAATACAGCGTATTATCTAGGTGGTGTTCAACTGTTAAAGGATACATTAACAAATATGTTTGATGTCCCAATCAATCATTATGCTATTATCGATTTTAAAAGCTTTGAATCATTAATTGATATATTAGCACCAGATGGCATTGAAATAGATGTAGAAAAGGATATGTCCGCTTATATCGGAGTGAATTTAAAGCAAGGTATACAAAAATTGAACGGTAAAGAACTGCTTGGCTATGTGCGATTCCGTCACGATGCAGAGGGAGATTTTGGTCGTGTTGCTCGTCAGCAAAAAGTGATAGAAGCATTAAAAAATGAGTTATTATCACCGTCTAACGCAAAAAACTTACCGAAATTTGTGGGAGCAGCGCAAGGCTATGTAACAAGCGATCTGTCTTCAGCACAGGAACTTAAAACAGTATTATCTATTGTTGCTGGAGGATCTGTTTCAATCGATAAACTAACAATTCCTGTAGAAGGAACATACTCATTTAATTCTTACAGTCATGCAGGATCTGTTATTGAAATTAATAAGGAAGAAAATAAGGAAGCATTACACGAATTTTTACAACTAAAGTAGGGTTATTAGCACTTTTTGGATTATTCGTGTTAATATAGAAATATGATAATTCAATAGTTGGCCGGGGTGGTTTTTTGGAACAAAAGAGAGAACGCACACTAGATAAACAATTACCAGAAGAAAAATCAAATTTTTTTTCAACGAGGTTTATCCGATTTTTAGGTGGTAAAAATTTATTATTTTTACTCATTATTTTATTGTTAATGGGTAGTGTTATATTTATTTACGAAAAAATCGCCTTTATTTTTCAACCACTTCGTGTCTTATTTGAAGTCGTTGTATTACCTGGAGTACTTGGCGTCATTTTATATTATTTATTAAGACCATTTTTACGCATATTGATGAAGTGGAAAATACCAAAAATATGGGCAATTTTTCTCATATACTTTGGTTTAATCGGGTTATTAACGTTACTCGTTTTACTTGTATATCCGTTTTTACGTGATCAATTTACAAATTTAGTGCAAGAGTTTCCAATGTACTTTATGTCATTTGTTGAAAATATCGTTTCATGGATGAATAGTTCACGTATAAATGAGTACTTTGAAATAATAAACTTAAACTATGACGATGTAGTAACACGATTAACAGGGGACCTAGTAAATACTGTAAAAGATTTTGTTACGACTTTTGCTAGTAGTGTAGCTACAGGAATTACTGGATTAGTTTCAGCTTTAACAGGGTTTGTATTATCCCTTGTCATCGTACCGTTTATTTTATTTTATTTATTATACGAAGGCGAAAAAATGCCTAAGTTTATTTTACGCATATTCCCACCTCGTATGCGTGGTTTTGTTGGAGAAGTTTTGCATGATATGGACAAGCAAATTAGCTCCTATATTCAAGGACAAATTTTAGTGTCTATTTGTATCGGTATGATGGTGACAATCGGCTTTTTAATCATTGGTTTAAAATATGCATTACTGTTAGGTTCTTTAGCCATGATTACAAGTGTAGTTCCTTATTTAGGTCCTGTTATTGCGATTACACCTGCTTTTATTATTGCCATTGTCAACTCTCCATTAATGGTAGTAAAGCTTATAGCTGTATGGACGATTGTACAACTAATAGAAGGGAAGTTTATCTCCCCACAAATTATGGGTAAATCATTAAGTGTACATCCGATTACGATTATTTTCGTATTATTAACAGCAGGGTCTTTATTCGGTGTTCCAGGAGTAGTATTAGGTATTCCTGTTTATGCTTTATTAAAAGTATTCGTTACTCATTTTTATCAATTATTTAAAATACGTTATAATCGGTTCCAAACTGATCCCAAAGATGAATATGAAAATATAAATCGATAGCTGCTGCTATCGATTTTTTTTAATAAGAAGGTTGTTTCTGAAATAGCGATTCTATTATTGGAAAACTAGCGATTCATGAATCGAAGCCATAAGATGATGTCAAAGTAACCTTAGAGGGGATTCAATATACTGAATTCATACCGAAAAAAGGCAATGAAGAGCGATTCCGTAATTTTGGGGATAGTGGCGTTGTCGCATTAACAGCTAAATTCATTATAGATAACCAATCTAGTGAGAAAATTAGAATTGGGAATTTATATTCAAAAGTAGCAATTGATC
>DEQI01000333.1:277-3986 GCA_002360295.1 Planococcaceae bacterium UBA3370 | reverse complement strand
TAAACACCATGCCTGTTTATGGGACAATTGCGAGTCAGTTTAATGATAAAGGGACGAACTCATTATTTGCAGCACTCGTGAACAAAATCAATGAAAAGTGCAGCTTTAATTGGGAAACAAAGTATGAGCAATTTAGTAAAACACAAAAACAGGACGTCATCATTCCCAATGATCGCCGCTATTATTTACGTGAAATTACCGATACAGTTCGTAACTATCATAAAAAATCCGCTCAGCAAGTGGCGTTTGCACGGAAGCTTTATCAACTAGAAGGAACGAAAAAGCAGCTCGCACCAACAGAAACAGCCTTTATGGCCTCCATTGATTCATTAATCGAAGGCATTCAAAATGAATTGACTGCTGAAACGAAACGTATTTTAGCCAATTGGTCGGCATTAAAAGAAGCTTATTGTGGTGACGAGCTGGTGACGAAAGTACGCGATAAAGAAATTAGGACGTACTTGCGTACAACGTCATTGTCGGGGACAAAAATCCCGAAAGTAGCCTTACCTAAATATGAGGATTACGGTGAAATAGTAAGATGGGTATATGCTGAGAATGTACCAGGTGAATTCCCTTATACAGCAGGCGTGTTTCCATTTAAGCGTGAGGGGGAAGATCCGAAACGCCAGTTTGCAGGGGAAGGAACACCTGAGAGAACGAATAAACGGTTCCATTATTTATCAAAGGATGATGAGGCAAAACGGTTATCTACTGCATTTGATTCCGTTACTTTATATGGAGAAGATCCACATAGACGACCGGATATTTACGGAAAAGTCGGTGAATCGGGTGTGAGTATTTGTACACTGGATGATATGAAAAAGCTATATGACGGCTTTGACTTATGTGCACCTTCTACATCTGTATCGATGACAATAAACGGTCCTGCACCAATCATATTAGCGATGTTTATGAATACCGCGATCGATCAGCAAGTACAATTGAAGGAACAGCAGCTAGGTCGAACTTTAACGGTTGAGGAATTTACGGAAGTGCGTGCTAAAACGTTGCAGGTTGTGCGCGGTACAGTGCAGGCAGATATTCTAAAAGAAGATCAAGGGCAAAATACATGTATATTCTCTACTGAATTTGCTTTACGAATGATGGGAGATATTCAGCAGTATTTTATTGACAATAAAGTACGCAATTATTATTCTGTATCGATTTCTGGCTATCATATTGCGGAAGCAGGAGCAAATCCGATTTCACAATTAGCCTTTACTTTGGCAAATGGTTTTACCTATGTAGAATATTATTTGAGTCGGGGGATGCATATTGATGATTTTGCACCAAATTTAAGCTTCTTCTTCTCTAATGGATTAGACCCAGAATATACAGTAATCGGTCGAGTAGCCAGACGGATTTGGGCAATCGTTATGCGTGATAAATATAGTGCAAATGATCGTTCTCAAAAGTTAAAGTATCATATTCAAACATCAGGGCGTAGTTTGCACGCTCAAGAAATTGACTTTAATGATATTCGCACGACATTGCAGGCGTTAATGGCGTTACAAGATAATTGTAATTCACTGCATACCAATGCCTATGATGAAGCGATTACAACACCGACTGAAGAATCTGTACGTCGTGCCATGGCCATTCAAATGATTATTACGAAAGAGCATGGCTTATCGAAAAATGAAAATCCATTACAAGGCGCCTTCATTGTAGAGGAACTAACAGATATTGTAGAACAGGCCGTATTAGAGGAGTTCGATCGAATTAATGATCGAGGCGGTGTGCTTGGAGCGATGGAAACACAATATCAACGTGGTAAAATCCAAGAAGAATCGATGTATTATGAACATTTGAAGCATTCAGGGGAACTACCGATTATTGGTGTGAATACGTATTTGAACCCAAACCCACCTTCTGCTGAGACAATTGATAGTATGGAAATTGCTCGTGCCACTGTTGAGGAAAAAGACTTGCAAATTGCTAATTTAGAGGCATTTAAAGCACGTCATCAAGAGCAGTCTGAAACAGCAATTGGCCGATTAAAGCAAGTAGCGATTACTGGTGGTAATATTTTTGAGGAGCTTATGAATACAGTCAAGGTGGCGAGCTTAGGCCAAATTACGAACGCGTTATATGAGGTGGGGGGACAATATCGTCGCAATATGTAAATGCTCAATTATACAAAAACAAGCTATTATTTTTAGAGGATTTTCTAATTATTAAATAAATTTTTGAAAATAGTGTGAAGTATCTATAAAAAGATAGATACGATTTCTATATATTTCGTTATACTTAGTGTACAAAATGAAGTGGAGGGAGCAGGCGAATGAAAGGTTTTTTAACATTTATGGTTATATTGACAGGTTTGTTTGCGACCTTCATGTTGTACAATAAACAAATGGGATCCGTACCATTGCTTCTTTTGTCAGCGTTTTTCTTTTATTTAGGGTTTAAAGAAGTAGTAAAAATAAAAAACAATAAATGAAACTAGCATAGTGATAGGATGTTTGTATATAATGGGTATTATGCTTTCGTTTTCATTTATGTAGAACGGATCTATCTCTATAATAGGTAAGAAAAGAAAGGGCGTGCACGATTTGAACTTTCGTGAAATGACAAAAGAACAATTAGCAGAAGAATCGTTAATCGATTTAGCATACGCAATTTTGGAAGAAAGAAAATCTGCTATTGCATTCTCAGATTTATTAAAAGAAATCCAAAATTTAAACGGATTTTCCGACGAAGAATTAAAATCTCGTTTAGTGCAATTTTATACAGATATGAATATTGATGGTCGATTCTTATTAAACCATGAAAGTGGTTGGGGATTACGTACTTGGTATAAAATTGAAACAATCGAAGAAGAAACGGCACCAACAGTTAAAGCTCGTAAGAAAAAAGCGAAAACTGTTCTGGATGACGAAGAAGAATTCGATGATCTTGAAGAAGAAGTTGTATTTGATGAAGACTTCGATGAGTTCGTAGATGAAGAAGAAATCGAAGACGAAGAAGAAATCATTGATTTCGAAGATGCAGAAATAGAAGACCTTGATACTGAAATTGATGAAGACTTAATCGATGAGGAAGAGGACTTCATCATAGCAGACGATGAAGAAATAGAAGATGATGAAGTAGAAGATGAGGAAGAAATTTAACGAACAGGGTTGACTATTGAATAGATAGACAATTATTTCCTTCTGAAAGTGCTTGACTTCTTTAGCACATACGTATAATCTTTTACTTGGGCTCCTTAAAAAAGGAGATTGACCGTATAAGTTATACGCTCCCCCTGCAAAATATGCAGGAGGGAGCGTTTTTTGTTTTTTTAACAGGTTTTTAACCAAAAGTAAATAATTTATCAGATCGCTTCGAAAGCCTATTTGTGGACTTCAAGCTTTTCTTATTTTAAGGAGGAATTTATAATGACAAAATATATTTTCGTAACAGGTGGAGTAGTTTCTTCACTTGGTAAAGGGATTGTGGCGGCATCTTTAGGTCGTCTATTAAAAAACCGTGGGTTACAAGTAACAATTCAAAAATTTGATCCGTATTTAAATATCGATCCAGGTACGATGAGTCCATATCAGCATGGTGAAGTATTCGTAACAGACGATGGTGCTGAAGCAGACTTAGACTTAGGTCACTACGAGCGCTTTATCGATATTAATTTAGGGAAACATTCTACAGTAACTTCTGGTCGTGTTTATCAATCTGTATTACAAAAAGAACGCCGTGGTGATTATAACGG
>DEQI01000333.1:0-173 GCA_002360295.1 Planococcaceae bacterium UBA3370 | reverse complement strand
GAAGTAGGCGGAACAGTAGGGGATATTGAATCATTACCATTCTTAGAAGCCATTCGCCAAATGAAAACAAATTTAGGCCATGATAATGTGTTATATATTCACTGTACGTTAATTCCATATATTAAAGCAGCAGGTGAATTAAAAACAAAACCTACTCAACACTCTGTAAAAGA
>DEQI01000108.1 GCA_002360295.1 Planococcaceae bacterium UBA3370 | reverse complement strand
TCCTGACTAAGTATATTTACTGATCCTAATACTTCTGCAATACCAGCTGTTACTTTAAGATTTATGTCAAATTTTAAATTACTTTTATCCTTATTTTTTAGAACAATCTCATTTTTCACTTTCATGATTTCATTTGCAATTTTATTCCCGTCTACAGTGGTATTTAAACTACCTGTACGCACATTTCCTGTTAATAACACGACACCTTTTGCTTCATCTCCTCGAAATGTACCTACGACCTTTTGACTTGCAGCATTATAAATAGCAAACCCTTCATATTCTGCATTTGTATCATTGAACTTCTTTATTTGTGGAATCATAAAACTAGTTTTGGCTAAAAGTTCTTCATGTACCTCCCCTAATCTAAGTGATTTTATGGCGATCAAACTATCATCATTTGTTAATAGCCCATGAATATAAAAAGCGGGAACTATTTCATGCTCGGGTACAACATCAAGTAAACCTTGTGCTTCGTCACTTACAATAACTACTTTGATCGTTCTGCGCATTTCCATTTCCCGTAAAAATATATCCATTAAATTTGCAAATAGCTTTTCTTGCTTCGCTACAGCTTCTGAAAATAGTACCACTCTTAAATGAGTTACAGTTAGTTTTGTGCTAGCATGATTAGTAGACATACGGTTCATATCAAAAACGGTTTCCCCAGTCCCAGCTAAATTACGATAGGCTTGTCCTTGTTTACTTTGAGATGTACTAAATACGGATGGAACAATGACTTGCTGAGTCATTTTGAGTTTTGGGTTTTTCTCTGATTCATCCATTAAATCAATAGCAATTCCAACTGTAAAAGCCCTATTTTCTATTTCTACCCGGTCCCAGCAGCCGCTTAGAAACAGTAATGCTATTACATTCACAAAAAGAACGATCATTTTAGTCAACTTGTTTCAAGCCCTTCTTTTTATACGCAACCGACAATAATATGAAAACGAGAAATAAATAAGTTGGTATAAAGTAATTAAAGAAATGACCCATTTCCAATAACTCAAGGTAATCTTTTGGAATCATACTTAGAAAATAAATAATAGGTGAAAACATCAGTACTATATGGATTTTTTTCTTATTAGGTAACAACAATTGAAATATATGAACTGAGATATCAAATGCTATTAGACATGTTATAAATACTGTCAAAATCCAAACTGAAAAAACGACCAAATCAAAGCTTTCCATAAAGCCTCCGGGAATTTGAATGGATTTAGCAATTTCTAAATTAGGAAAGATGATATTTATTGTTGTTATATTTCCAAATACACCGATACAGACTATAAAAGTGATCAAAAAAATGAGCACAGCGCAAAGTATACCTAATACTGTCATTTTGGGTGTTTTTTGAGGTTGATCCACTAGGGAAATATAAAAAAGAACGATTCCAAAACCGATAAATGCTTGAAAACTAACCATCGTTGCATGTAAATAGCCCTTAAAATCTGTCTGTAGAAGTGGAAGAATATTTCTTTTCTCAAAGGAACCTAGTGTTAATAATAAAATTAATGCTGAAACGACTATAAGTATAGGCAAAAATAAGAAGTTTAATCTGAAAATACCTACGCGTAATCCCGAAACAGCATAAATTACAACAAGTAAAAAAGCTAGACATATGATCTCAATTGGTGTTTGATCAAACAAATATTGCCGGGAAACTTCTGAAAGTAATCGAGCATTATAGCTAGCTGTCGTTACATACTGAAGAGCAAATAGTAAGGATATAAAAATTGCCACTGGTTTAGTGAGCATATCTTCTGTAAAAGACAAAAAAGATTGTCCTGGGAATTTTGATACTAATTTCGCCACAAACCATCCAAAGACACAAGCAAAAAAACCGCCTAACATGATGCCTATCGCTCCATCAGCAGAAACCGTCTTACTGGCCACCAATCTAGGTAGATACAAAATTAATACACCAAGAGTATTGGTCATGACTAAAAACATTAACGCGTAATTATTTATATGTTCATCAACATTTTCTATAGCTTTCATGATTCCTTTTGACCTCCTTTATTAATCCTAGTTTTATCTAATGGTTGTAAATAAGAAGGTCTCTTTTTAAGTGCCATTATAGGTGGACGAATGAACAAATTTTTAATGTCCCCAATAAATTTAGGCGTAAACGGTGAAGAATATGGAACGCCTATGCTTTTCAGATTAACCAGATGAATATTTAGCATAATATAGCCTAAAATAATTCCGTAAATACCTAGAATACCTGATAGTATGATAAAGATAATACGCATCGCTCTAAATCCGATGGCCACACTATAGTTAGGAATTGTAAACGACGCTACAGCTGTTAAAGCTGTTGCAACGACCATTACCGGACTAACAATGCCCGCGCTCACAGCTGCCTCCCCGATGACTATCCCTCCAACGATGCCAATTGTTTGTCCAATGAGTCTAGGAAGTCTTAATCCTGCCTCTTGGAGAATCTCAAATGTAATCGCCATTAGCATAGCTTCAACTAATGCAGGAAAAGGTACATATTCCCTTGAACCTGCAATCGAGAAAGCTAGCTTAGAAGGAATTAAACCAGGATGATACGATACTAAAGCTACATATATGGCAGGAAGAAAAACAGCTATAAAAACGGATAAATATCTGAGTAATCTTAGGAATGAACCAATTACCCATCGTTGTGTATAATCTTCCAGACTTTCAAGTGTATCTTTAAAAACAACTGGTGCAATCAATGCAAATGGACTGCCATCTACAATAATGCCTACTTTCCCCTGTAAAATGGAATAAATTAAACGATCCGGTCTTTCCGTATCTAGTAATTGAGGAAAAGGAGAAAAGAAACTATCTTCAATCCATTGTTCTACAAAGCCTGATCCAGTTGAAAAATCGATATCGATTGATTTTAACCTACGATTGATTTCATCGACTATTTCCGGATTCGTAATGCCAGCTATATAACAAACGACAATTTTTTGTTTGGACCGTTTACCTACTTCATGTGTCTCCATTCTTAAATTCGGATCCTTTAACTCTCTACGAACCAATGTAATATTCGTTTGTAAACTCTCCACAAAGCCTGATCTTGGTCCACGAACTACTGATTCAGTTTGTGGTTCTTCAATCGATCTTTTTTCTGCACCTTCTGTTTCCATAATGAGTACAGTATCGAAACCGTCTAAGTAAAGTACAGTATTTCCTGACAACAGTGCAATTGACACTTTATCTAATGTTTGATCTTTTTTTGTATTGGAAATAGCAATTATATGTTGATAAATATCTTCTAAAATATTTGTTTTAACTTGTTTACTGTTTTTTTGAATAATTTTTAGGATATTATCATTTACAAGTTTGCTATCCGTTAATCCACTTATATAACAAATGGCTGCTTTAACTTCTTGTTCACCTATAGTAATTTTACGAATAATAAGATCAGCCGGATGCCCTAACATCTTTTGTAAACTATGCAGATTTTCTTCTAAATTTGTGCTGATTTCTATTTGAAATTCATTTTGCGGTTCTTCTGTATCATTTGTTTTTGCTTGCTTACCCTTGTTTTTTACCCTTTTTAGAATATGTCTCACTCATGTATCCCTCAAATCGAATTAAGATCATTCATTTTATAATTTTTCCCTTTAGATTCATTTTCTATACGCAACAAAGATAACCACTCCTTCCGTATTGTAGTTCACCGTAGGATAAAAAAAGGCATCTAGAAAGTTTCACTCTCTAGACACCCCTAAACGTTATAAAATATTTTATTAAAGTAACATCCTATCTTTAATTAGATGGACTTTTCACATGTTTAAACACATTTACGCCAAATAATAAAATGGAAAGGAATACAGCCATACCGCCACCAGATACACAAAACTCTAATAACCAACGCGGTACATCCAAATAAATCATCATCATACCTGCAAATAAGACTGGAAGCCCGATATGATAAAGCCAAAATTGCCATATAGCTAAAGTCGTTTCTGCCGCTTCTTTATAAATGGAATAAATAACTCCAATAAGTCCAGTCGATAACCAGCCTACAACATTAATGTGAGCATGTGTTGCTTTCCATTGTAATTGAATCGTATAATGCATAAAAAGACCATAAGCAAGACCGATCACAAAATAGATGACTGCAATTTTCACCCATTTAGCACCCAATACAATATACTCCCTTCTACATAATGTTTAGCTAGCCAGCCATTATAATTTATTCTTGAAGACATCATAAAATGCAATAAAATTACTGATATTTTTGGGCTACTATACCAAACTAAAAGATTCAGCAGCTATTTCATAAAAAAATCATTTTAAAACTCCATTGATATAAAATACTTATAAGACTATATTATTTTGTAATGATTTGTTTTTATGGAGGATATTATTTTTATTAATTTTTTTCTTCAACAAACACAAAATACTGTACATATCACGTAAAAATTAGCATTGGTACCTATCCGAAACGTTATTATATCAATTCCTACAGTCCTATTCTCAGAAATACACATTCATATTTTATCTTCTTTAAATAAATTTTTTTCTCGCCTACGATGTTTTTCTAAAAATTTTATTTACATAATTTTCTTAAAAACTATTGCAATTTTTTGAATGCTCAAATAGAATAAAAATTGTAAATTCCTTGAAAGAGAAATTTGCACACATAAAGCAGTAAATATTGCAAATAGGGGGTATGTTTATGGGGAATAATCAAAAGCACATTGATTATGACAAAATCGCTCAACTAGATTCTTTTAAACAGCTAGTAAAGAGAAAAAATTCATTTTTATGGACGCTTACTACTATCTTCTTAGTGGCGTACATGATGCTTCCGGTGTTAACGTCTTATACAGACTTATTACACCAAAAAGCAATGGGCAATATTACGTGGGTTTGGATTTATTCTGCTGGATTATTTGTAATGACATGGGGATTAGCGCATTTATACGTAGCAAAAGCAGGAACGTTTGACCGCGAAGCAAAAGCAATAATAGAAGAATACGAAAGAGGTGTTGGACAATGAGTATTACAGCTATTTCGTTCTTCGTCGCTATTGTAGGTTTAACTTTAATCATCACATGGTGGGCATCTAAACGGACTTCTTCTGCTAGTGATTTCTATACAGCCGGTGGTGGATTAACAGGCTGGCAAAATGGACTAGCTATCGCAGGTGACTACCTATCCGCTGCTTCTTTCTTAGGTATTGCCGGATCGATCGCCTTATTCGGTTTCGATGGATTCTTCTTCTCTATCGGATATTTAGTAGCTTACTTAGTAGTTCTGTATATCGTTGCAGAACCATTACGTAATCTAGGTAAGTTTACTTTAGCAGACATGATTACCGCTCGTTTCGACAAAGCAAAAGTTCGTGGTACAGCTGCTTTAAGTACAATTACTATCGTTTTATTCTATATGATTGCACAGCTTGTTGGTGCAGGTGCACTTATTCAATTATTACTAGGAATCGAATATTGGATGGCGGTTCTTTTAGTAGGTATTATGATGACGATTTATGTATTATTCGGTGGAATGACAGCCACTTCTTGGGTTCAAATTATTAAAGCCTGTTTATTAATGATTGGGACAGTTATTATCTCTTTCTTAGTATTAATGAAATTTGATTTTAGTATTACAACTATGTTTGCTCAAATGGCAACAGTCACTGAACACGGTGAAGCTTATTTAAATCCAGGTTTACGTTATTCTGATGGAATCGATACAATTTCAGTATTAGTTGCTTTAGTTCTTGGTACAGCTGGACTTCCACATATTTTAATGCGTTTCTTCACTGTTAAAGATGCTAAAACAGCACGTTCTTCAGTAATATGGGCTACTTGGATTGTAGGTATCTTCTATGTACTTACTATTTTCTTAGGCTTCGGAGCTGCTGCATTCGTAGGTAAAGATGAAATTATTGCAGCAAACCCTGCCGGCAACATGGCTGCCCCACTATTAGCGGAGGCGCTTGGTGGCGATATTTTATTCTCATTCGTTTGTGCAGTTGCGTTTGCAACAATTTTAGCGGTAGTAGCCGGTTTAGTACTCTCTGGTGCATCTGCTCTATCACACGACATTTACGGACAAATTATCAAAAAAGGGAAAATTACAGAAAAAGAACAAGTAATGGCTGCGCGTATCGGTTCGATTACAATTGCCTTTATATCTATTCTTTTAGCCCTTGGTGCACAAACACTTAACGTTGCATTCTTAGTGTCTCTAGCCTTCTGTATCGCAGGTTCATCAAATTTACCTGTAATTATATATACAATTTACTGGAAACGTTTTAACACAGCTGGTGCTGTAACAGCCATGTTAACTGGTTTAATTTCAGCATTAATTTTAGTAGCTGTATCACCTAACGTATGGAATCCAGTTGAAGGCAAAGCGATTTTCGTTGGTGATCCGTTAATTGCGTTAACAAACCCAGCCAT
>DEQI01000022.1:2256-3614 GCA_002360295.1 Planococcaceae bacterium UBA3370 | reverse complement strand
GTCCTATCATAAGCTGATCGAAACGAGTAAAATTCAGCCTGGTTTGGCAATGGATGATGGCGTTGCGATTCATTTTGTAGACCAAGAAATTAAACATATTGTGAGTTCGAGACCACATGCGAAAGCATATCAAGTTTATCGTGATCAGGAAGTACTAGAGATTGCTCTTGAAACAATCTATTTGGGAGCACAATAACAATTTGTATCTAGCTAAATAATTACTACTAAACAAGAAAACCTGCATTTTTGATTATAAAGTGCTGGTTTTTTTATTTGGTAATGCCAAGGTGCTGATAAAACAGTGAAAGTCGCTGATAAAACTTAAAAAGGTGCTGATAAAATGGCAAAAGTCGCCGATAAAACTCCGAAAGTCGCCGATAAAACTCCAAAAGCTGCTGATAAGCTATTTCATGCACTAATAATCTTCCAAAGTTCAAAATTCTGCTGAACGATTTACATCTATTTGAAGTCTAATGTATAAGGGGGTGCTTTTATGGATGAAAATGCATTTTTACAGTTTCTCAAACATAATCAAGATAAATTATATAGAATTGCCTATTCGTATTTGCGCAATGAACAAGATGCACTCGATGCATATCAAGAGCTCACGTACCGCGCCTTGAAAAATTTAAATAAAGTAAAGGAGCCTACTTATATCGGTACATGGCTTGTGCGAGTATTGATTAATATTTGCTTAGATATGAAAAAGAAGCAAAATAATATAGTTTTGTCTGACAACATAACAAATCAAGAGACAGTCAATCACCTTTCGTTTGAAATAAGCGATGTGATTGCGCAGCTTCCACATGAAGAACAGGAGCTTATTTATTTGAAATATTTTCAGGACCTTAAAAATAGAGAAATTGCGCTTCATCAAAATATTCCGGAAGGTACTGTTAAATCGAGGCTACATGCGACTTTGAAGCGACTTCGTATTTTATTTAAGGGGGAGATGTAAATGGATGATCAACTACAACAGTTAGAGCAGGAGCTATCGGAAATAGCAGTGCCTAAGGAGCAGCTTGAACAAGCACATACGCGTGCTGTTCAAAAATATCGTATACAGCGACGTCGTAAAAAAAGAGTCTTCCAAGTCGCAATGGTTGCTGTAGTTTTATCTATCGCTTTTACAGTAAGTATACGTTTGTCTCCAGCGTTTGCCCAAACAATAGCCAAAATTCCTGGATTTGCACCACTCGTTGAATTAATTGAGTTTGATAAAGGGATAGGAGACATTGTGCAGAATGACTATGCAGAGGAAATCGGTATTACACAAGCTAAAAATGATATCTCTATTACTCTATTAAGTGCAGTTGCAGATGAAAGTGGGTTATTACTTGCATATCGGTTGGATGCAG
>DEQI01000022.1:437-2119 GCA_002360295.1 Planococcaceae bacterium UBA3370 | reverse complement strand
TACTTTAAATGGAGAGGAATTTGAGTTATTTATACAGCTAAATGATGCGAAGAACACGGAATTTACCATACCATTTACATTATCAAAACCATTGGCAAAAAGTAAGCATTATGCACTAAATGAACAAATGGAAGTTGATGGTCAGCTTATAATTGTTAATAAAGTAACGATTTCCCCTTTAAGAGCTGAAATTGAATTTACTATACCTGAATCAAATTCAATGCGTATTTTAGATTTTAATTCGGTGAAATTAATCGATGAACAAGGAGAGGATTGGGGTAGGGGTAGAAATGGAATAAGTGCTTTAGGCTCACTAAGTGATAATCATTATACTATGTTTATTGAAAGTAATTATTTCCGTGAACCGAAATCTCTTACACTCATAATTGACAAAATCGAAGCACTAGAAAAAGGGAAGGATTTTATTGAAGTAGACTTTGAAAAAAGACAAGTGCTATCTGTGCCGAAAGAGCTTGATATTCAGTTGGAATTTTTAACAGATTATTCAATTAGCGCTAATTATAATATAGCAACAGCTAATCTCGTGAAAAGTTTATTTGATTATTTAGAGGATGCTAATGGAGAGGTGAGATGGATGAAGACCTCTTCATATACTTCGGGGGAATCTGAATATGACGTGAGAGGAAACTTTACATTAGACGAAGCCTTTGTAAACCCAGTAAAACTGTATATTGCAAGCTACCCACAATTTTTAGATGGTCATATAGAAGTGAAGATACCTCTTAAATAATGGAAATAATCATTCCAATTCTGAAGCAGTCGGTTTATAGTGAGAATAGCGGGAATTTTCCCGCTATTTTAAGGGGGACTGACGATGCATACATATAAAATAGCCGTAATTCCAGGCGATGGAATCGGAAAAGAAGTTGTACCTGCTGCAATTGAGGTACTTGATGCAGTAGCAAAAAAATATGGTACATTCCAATTTGAATGGACGTACTTTCCGTGGGGCTGTGATTATTATTTAGAACATAGTGAGATGATGCCACAGGATGGGATCGACATTTTAAAACAGTTTGATCACATTTTTTTAGGGGCAGTCGGTATGCCCGATTTAGTTCCAGATCACGTATCGTTATGGGGGCTACTTATTAAAATTCGGCGGGAAATGAAACAATCGATTAATGTTCGTCCTGCCAAATTACTAAAAGGGTTAGAGTCACCGTTGAAAAATCCTAATAACTTTGACATAACAGTTGTTCGGGAAAATTCAGAAGGGGAATATTCTGAAAGCGGTGGACGCATGCACCATGGTGATGATGAAATTGCCATTCAAAATGCTGTTTTCACACGTAAAGCGACAGAACGTGCGATGCGATATGCATATGAACTCGCTAAACAGTCCCGCGGCCATGTTACAAGTGCGACGAAATCCAATGGCCTCACATATTCCATGCCATTTTGGGATGAAGTATTTGCTGAAGTAAAGCAAGATTATCCCGAAATTGATACTGCTGTTAATCATATTGATGCACTTGCTGCCTTTTTTGTTATGAAACCAGAATCGTTTGATGTGATTGTAGCGTCGAATTTATTTGGCGATATTTTAACGGACTTAGGTGGTGCTATTATGGGCAGTATCGGTATTGCTCCTGCTGCTAACTTAAATATTGAACGTGAATACCCATCGATGTTTGAGCCAGTACACGGCTCTGCACCAG
>DEQI01000022.1:0-338 GCA_002360295.1 Planococcaceae bacterium UBA3370 | reverse complement strand
AGGACAGCTTGTGTTGGATGCCATTGAAGCAACATTGGAAGCAGGTGTGAAAACACGAGATATCGGTGGGACATCGAATTTAGTGGACGTGAAAAATAGTATATTAGCTTATGTAGAGATGGTATAGATACATGTAGTTAACATAATATTAATATGATTATGTTTGGAATTTAGTGGTGATGTTGTAGTATTGGGGGAACAATTAGAAGAAAGCGAACAGAACCATTGGGAAAGCGAACGCAAAGTAGGAAAGCACCCGCAACGGATGGGAAAGTGAACTCAAGAGTAATGAAACCGAACACAGTACCCAATCATTTGAACATACCCCAGATAAAATC
>DEQI01000291.1 GCA_002360295.1 Planococcaceae bacterium UBA3370 | reverse complement strand
AATGAGTAGAGGAAATTCTGTATTGAATTCCTCTTCTTTTTCATTTTCACGCCATTCCGTTATATAAGTGTTTCATTCTTTATTTCTGGTTAAGCTCAATTTTTCAGAGTGAACTTTAGATAACTAACGATTGGCAAATATCCTATACCAACATGATATTTATCACATGGATCATGTTACATTTACTTCTATTCCTTTGCACCAAATTTGCGATAATTATTAGTAGAAAGAGGTGACGTGCATGACACAATCAATTGTTAAACAAAGCAATTATAGTATGAAAGAAGAATTTTGGAATGCATTAACACATGGAATGGGTGCATTATTAACTGTTCCCGCGACCTTTTTATTAGTACAAAAAGCGCTTGAAACAGGATCTAAAACACAACTCATTAGTTATATAATTTTTGGTATATCGATGTTTTGTTTATTTACCGCTTCAACGTTATATCATTCAGTTCCTACACATAAAAGTTTTTTCAAAAAACTAGATCATAGCTCCATTTTTTTACTTATAGCAGGTACATATACACCTGTAGCACTTATTGCTATCGGAGGAAAACTCGGATGGACAATATTTGCTATTGAATGGTCACTTGCTTTAATAGGTATAGTGCTTAAACAATTTTTTGTCTATCGTTTTAAAAAATTATCTTTACTCGTTTATATTGGAATGGGCTGGCTTGTCATTTTCGCCTATGAACCAGTAATACAGCATTTTTCGCGGGAAGGCTTTTTCATACTATTAGCTGGCGGTCTATTATATACTGCTGGCACATACTTTTACAAAAACAATAAAATCCCTTATAACCATGCTATATGGCATCTGTTTGTTTTAGGTGGTAGTGCTGCTATGTTTGCTGCAATCTATTTATTTGTATAATAGTAAATTCCTTAGAGGTATTTGGCTTCTCATTAGCTAAAATACCTCTTTTTCATTGACAAGCAGTACTTGATGAAATAAAAGGATGCCTAGAATAGTATTCATTCTAGACATCGCTGTTGAAAATTATTTAGCAAAATTCATTTTTTTATTTAACAAATAAATCGTTACCCCACCAACAGTCATCGATACAAGTTCACCAATTGCAACAGATAAATAGGTTGGCCAAAACGGTAAATCAATCATGATTGTTAGCTGCGCTGCTACTGTGAACATAGAAACTGTCACTATAAGTGCTGTGAGTACCATCCGAATTTTCATGTTCTGTATTTTTTTAGTACTAGCACGACAAATCAGCAGAACTAAAAATGTAGAAATACCTCCAATTGGTACATCTAGTACCCATGTAGGTGACATAAAGTTAGCCAATACTACACCTAATGTTACAGCGATTACATAACGTTTATTGTATAGTGCCAAATAGTTGAACATTTCTGATAGCCGTAACTGTACTGCTCCAAAACTAATGATTGATAATACAACTGTTACAGCTACGTAGAGAGCGGCGACAAGCGCAATTTTTGTCAGCTCACTGACAGAGGTACGTGATGAAGAAATAGAAGTTTGCATGTAGTTTCCTCCTTTATAAAATGGAGAGCCCATTTTATTCATAACTACGACCAAAGGAGAGTGAGCATCGTGCCCACCGTAAGTGCCGTAGTGCAAGCCTTCAAATTTTGCTTACTTGCGTATTATAGCAGATTCATATTTTAAATCATAACTATTTTACAAGCCAACCACCATCAATCGTCATGACTGTACCATGAATATAATCTGCTGCTTTACTTGCCAAATACAATGTTAGATTGGCTACTTCCTCTGGCTGTGCCCATCTTCCTGCAGGTGTTTGCTCAGCTACCCACTTCGCCATCTCGCCATCTCCATCAAAATCAGCTTGATTCATCGGTGTTTGTATCGCTCCAGGTGCAATCGCATTAGCACGTATACCGCTTCTACAATAATCATAATCGAGCTGTTTCGTATAGCCAATGACCGCATGCTTTGACGCCGTATAGGCCGCACCGCCTCCTCCTGCAGCAAGACCAGCGATTGATGCCATATTAACAATCACACCTGCTTGCTGTTTAAGCATATAAGGTAAAATAGCATTCGTCACAAAATAGAGACCTTTGACATTCGTATTCATAATTTTGTCCCAGAGTAACTCATCCGTTTCCAATGTTTTTGCATAGCTATCTAATACACCTGCAGTATTTAATAAAATATTTATTGAACCAAATGTATTTATAGCTTCCTGAACAGCCGCATTGACATCTAGCTGTTGGCAAACACTTCCGACTTTAAATGCAAACTGATCTCCGTACTCTTTTTGCAATACTTCTAGATTATTTGCATCTTTATCAAAACCAAATACACATGCTCCGTTTTTCAAAAATGCGTTTGCTTGAGCAAGGCCAATACCAGAGTTAGCGCCTGTTATGAAAACTATTTGTCCTTTGTATTCTTCAAATGTCATTTTAGTCCCTCACTCATTCATTATGAAACGATGATCCAGTCTTCTGCTAAAATATCACAAACTGTCGGTGAAAACATCGTATAGCCTTCACCTTTCACATTAATTAAAAAATAAGGGTTTAATGTTTCTCCGTCATGTTCACTTTGTCCAACAAGTTTCACATAAAGCTCTGCTCCGCCCCAGCCTTGACGAATTACTTTCTCGCCCTGTTTTAAACGAGGTAAAATTTCTTCAAATGTCATAACTTACTTCATCCTTTTCTCTTTTAGATTTCGAATGAAGTATACTGGATTTACAAAAGAGTTACAATGGGTATGCACTCATTGCCTGTACAATTAAGTTTTTTAGCAGATGTGTTGATTATACATATTTTTGAAGATGAAAGCGTGATTTCTCTAGTAGAAAAATAAATAAAGGACATTTGCTAGTTGATTGGAGAGGAGGTGACTCGACTCCTGCAGGATTAGCGCGAGCTGAAAATCCATTTATTTCGGCCTTAGCCGAAATAAATTAGTTGAAGCCGTGCCTGCGGAAAGCGAGTCAGCCGTAGCGGAAATCAACTTATTCTTTAGAGCTTTGTAACAATAAAAGGGTAATCAACACGCTTGGTTTTTTAGTATAGTTTTGAATAAAAAATATGGTTTATGCCTACCTAGTATTTGGTTTTATTTCTCGATACTGTACTTTCCAGAAGGATTAACATATTGTTATATTGTTATAATAGAGGTAAAATATTGAAGATGACACATTTTTAAGAGAACAGAGGGGTAAATAGTATGGCTTATTTTAAATTTGTAGTAGATGGTCCTATAAAAAAAGAATTAACAGCTCGAGAGGTTGATATATTGCAAAATACCTTTTTAAACTTAGCTGCTATGACTAATGCCATTATTACGGGTGTTGGGGTAATGTTGAATCCCCCTGACGAAGGAGAACTAGGTATTACTTTTGCTTATCCCGAGGAAATTAGTAAAGAAAAAGAAGCTGAGGTACGCGATTCATTCCTAAAACGCTTAAATGTATTTTTTGAGATGAGTAAATTAGATTTAACAGCTCGTATTAAGTAATAAAAACGGATTCATCAAACATATCAAAAGGAGCTATCTTCTATTTTTTTGATAGCTCTCTTGGGCAAAAATCCAACGCTCTAAAAACGGCTGTTGTCAGCTGACTGACACCATATTTGTCTCTTCTCGAATCTGCTGTATATTTAATCTATTCTCCATCAAATTCTAAATTGCATAGCATTGGATCTCCTTCTTCTTTACAAATAAA
>DEQI01000027.1:39003-41918 GCA_002360295.1 Planococcaceae bacterium UBA3370 | reverse complement strand
CCACTTTTACTATATGGTGTTGCCACTTTTACTATATAGTGTACCCACTTTTACTATATGGTGTGACTACTTTTTCGCTAAACGCACCCCACTTTTTGGTATAAAAAATATAATATTTCCAGTAAGTGTCCCCACTTTTATATTAAGTGTTGCCACTTTTACTATATAGTGTACCCACTTTTATCATTTGAAATAGATTAATTATTTAGCGTAAGTAGTGAGGAAGGCAACGTCGCCACTTTCCACTTGAGGTGAATAGAGCTTTATTCATGAGCACCAGCTACCTTATTAATAAAAAACCCCCTATCTAGGGGGTGAGGTTAATCATCTTGAAATGAAATTCTTATACTTTCTGCCACTTTGTTTTTAGTAGTAATTGTTTCAAAATCTTTTATAAACTCATTTGTCTTCCAGTGTTCTAAAATTTTCTCAACACTTTCTCTAATTTTTTGTTTTTTCTTGCGAGTTAAAGAGTTAACCTGTGTATTTAAAAAATCCGCCACTTGTTTATAAATAGTGCTGTATAGAATTGTTTTAGATAAATTAGGATAATGTTTCATGGAAGTGACTCGACGAAGCAAATAACCCTGGAGCACAATGGCTTCCTCATTCTTGTTCAAGCTCGTATTTAAATAGTCCATCGGCACACGAACCACTTGACCTTTAGCATCAGCATACCTATATAACATAGGTTTTTTAACTATTTGAAACCAATTTAGTACTTTCCCTTTATGTACCCCTTTTGCACGGCTAAACATTAATAACGGCTCTGAAAATTCGAATTCATCGAATCCGTATGCTTTAGCTTCTTCCGAAGTATCAATAGTTACAGTCGTCCTTGAAAATTTATTTAGAGCTTCAATAATATCTTTTTCAAGTTTTTCAGAAGTTCTACTATTTTTATTAGCAGATAAAACCCTATGAATCATTGCAGGTGTAATATATTCATTACCCCCATCTACATAGAGTGATACAACAGCATCGTGAATTTCTCTGTCAATAGCAGTCAATTCTTTCGATATCTGAACATCAGGTAAGTTTTCTATAAAAATATTTACTCTAGCTGTAAGTTCTCTTTCACCATGCTTATCTGTAACAGGAAAAGTACTACCATCCGTAGGAAAAGCCAATGTTTTATCGAATAAACCTTGGCTAATTTTATCATTAGTAATAACTTTGTTTTTAACGGTGCTTGTAGAAGGTACTGTAAACATAGAAGATAGCAGTTCGCCTCTTTTAAGCTCATCTATCTGTTTGTCAGTTAATAGTTGTTCAATTTCACCGATTGTTAGTTTCTTGATAGCTTCTTCCGAGAGTTCTAATAATGCCGATAATTCATTGATATTTTGTAAGGACAATGGAATACACTTCCTTTGCAAATTCTATTAATCAATTCTTATATTCCCTCATACTAAAAGGCAACTCAAAAAATGATAACATACAAAATAGTGTGTATAAAGTGGGTACTGTTAGCTTGTTTTGGTGAAAACTAGCAAAAAAGACCAGGTACTCACTTTTATCGGAGTATCTGATCTTAATTGTTACATTGGAAATTGTTCATAGAACAGTTTTATTCCTTGAAGCAAATTGCATTTCTAAATCAAACAAATTATGAATGAGGTCCATTATAAGACCACTTAAGAGAGTTAACCGGCGCAGGCGTGAAAATGCTTGTGCTTTATTTTTATCCATTTTTTTATAATCCGCGAACTTTTTATCATAATATATACGATGCTTTTGTATTTTCGCTTTTAAATACTTTATTTGTTCAAACATAATAAGCCTCCTTTACATTAAAAACACAAAATATTCGATTACAACGATTTACAAATCCTCTAGGTCAATATCTATTGATAAAATATGAACAAATGGTATACGAATTCTATTATTACCTAAAGTATGAATAGTAATCGTCTTTGTAGAGGCGTTTAAATCGCCTACAATGCCATTTGCTGTTTTTTCCTCACCATTGTTCCAAAAACTAATTTTAACCGCGCACTGGGCATTATAAGCCTTATTAATTTGTTCAGCATACTCGTTCAATGTCCATTCATCATGAGCAGGCTCAGGTAATTTACCGTAATCATGCCAATAATTTTTTAATAAATGGGTATGTTCATTTAAAAATAGACCTTGCCATTTTTTCATACCACGATCATTAGGACCACCAGCTGCACTCATACTATTTCACCTTCTAAAAATTTATAATTTCCTCTTATCACAAGTATATATTATTGGCGCTATAGGTAAACTAGGACGTATAGAAATAATTTTAGAGATTAAGCAAAATTATCGATGGCTGATGGACATACATAATGTTTAGGATCCATCAGCCTAACTGCAGGTGAAATTATTAAACTAAATTAATTGTTTCGATGGTGATGACTCTGCAGGGATTTTAAATAGTTTTCTTGAGCTAGGCCATTAATATGACTTTCCGCAAAGCTCCCCTCTTGAGCACGCTTAATAACACCATTCACAAAATACTCAGCAAAATTGTAAATTATTTGCTTAGATTGAATTTTGGAGGCCATGTAAGTAAGCTGTTCATTTATGTGTTCTAAGGTGAACGGGACTGTAGTTTGGTCCAGTTGTTCAAGTATTACCGATATATCCTTTATTGGTACATTTTTTAACATTAGGTCTGCACGTAGATATTGCAATAGCGTACTATATTCATTCAATGGTTTGGGCGATTTAGACCGTTCTGCTAAAGGTGAAATTTCAACTGGCTCCCCATATATAGAATCATTATTAATATTAAAGTTATTTTCTTCCTCATGTTTTATAGGATTTGAGCTATTAATAGTATTTGTATTATTAATGGGTTTCATTTTTGAAACCATCTCGGTTTCATTTTTGAAACGGTTCGGTAAATCAACACTTTCATCCGAAACGTTGATATCATCTATGGT
>DEQI01000027.1:22376-38907 GCA_002360295.1 Planococcaceae bacterium UBA3370 | reverse complement strand
TTGTAGAACCATGTGGATAAGTCTCTTTTTCTTGCATATGCACGGCTAATTCATTCGTTGCCAACTGTTCCAGATACTCGTCATTCTCGATCTTCTTTCTTACATAAGCTCCCATATCGCCAAATAATTTTCCATTACTTTCATAGTCATTCTTATAATCACGTACTTTTTGAAGGGGCTTATTCTCTAATTCTTTACGATTTTGAGGATAAGGATAGACTATTATATTCATAGATTTCATACCTTTTTTTGTATCCTCTTCCCACTCGACTACATCAATAAGTGCATAATTCCATAGTGGATGAATTACTTGGCGATAAAATGTAGATTTAGACATTTTAAAAGTATCCATGAGCGCGGATAATGATTTAGGAACAGTGTTTAGATTAGAGTACTTTTCTAATCCATTTCTACGATCAACCATTGTATGTAGCCTTAACCAGGCACAAAATGTCTTTTCTCCTAAAGTATCAATCCAACTTTCTCCATCACTCATATAAGGATCTACAACTGGATAGTATAGAATAGGTAAATGTAGTTCTTCTCTCTTTCTTGGTGCTTCAATTACTCTTGCAAAGGTTGATGTCATAATGTAGTACCTCTTTTCATGATTAATACAAAAATCTAAAGATGAACGTTTGCTATACGGATGTATTTGGGAACAAGACCGTTCATCTATCAATATCTCAATAGAGTTTGGGAATACTCTTTGAGGTCAAACTAAGTTCAAAAAATGCTATTGCTCATTAATAAAAGTTTTGATAGAATAAATTAGAAATCAGAAAAAGACAATAAGAAAGAGAACATCTTAATGTGCGGTTTTTTTAAGATGCTTAACTCACTCTTATTTATTTTTATCCAATAACCAAATACCTATTTGAAAGATTGTTTGCAGCAATACTTTCAAACCCGTCTAACGAATTTCCCGATTCGAAAGACATCCTATTAAAGCACACCGTTTCTCGATTCCCGTCGTGAAACGGTTTTTTGTTTCAATGATTATTATAGCAAATTACAGTAAAGGAATATACTTAAATAATAGAAAAATAAATTGTTGCAATACTTTTATATAAAAATACCAATCGAACATATACCATATATTACAAGGTGTTTTGTTTGAATACATATTCTCTATATATTCCCTTACTTTTAATGTTTTGTTTATTATTTTTTATATCCCCTCATTTAACTAAAGGTAGGTAGCCCTCTTCGCGTTTATATAAAATTTGGATATTATGACAAGAAAAGTTATACTAATATTGGTTAAATTTCTTTGTATTAAACCAAAAAATAAATGTGGGGGTTAAAAATGTTCTTAAATAAAAAATGGTTTGGAATATGGGTAGTAATAGCAGCTGTACTAATGTTAGGTGCTTGTGAAGAGGAAAAAGAATCCGGGCAAATTGTTGAACCAGAAATTTATGATAATCCTCGAAATTACACAGCAGAAGATTTTATGCCAATAAGTGAAGGATTTGAAGATTACTCTCTTTGGATTGTCACAAGTGATAATCCAGAAAGAAGCAGCTCTATTAGCAGTTTGTATGTTTTCAAAAATGATGTTGTAACCTATTATTTTAACATTTTAGATAAACCAAGGATTGAAGAAATTAATGGGCTAAGTGATGATGAAATAATACAAATTGTAAGCGACAAAGCAATGAATAAGACGGAAGGTAATTACCATTTAGATATTACTCTTGATCGGTTAGGACAATATACAGAAAATATAAAAGTTGTTTTAGAGAATGGTTCATCTGTAAGAACTAGCGAACTAGAGTCTGTAGCAAGTGAAGCATACTACCACTATGAACTATCCAAACAATATTCAACCTTCGACTCATATATATCGGCACTTAAAACAGGTGAGGCAAAGTTACCGGGGGATAGTGAAGTAGAATTTGAGGGTGATAATGTAATATTTACAAAACCAATTGAAGGTGGAGAAAAGATAGCAACTCTTGAACCACAAGTAATACAGCAAACCATTTTTGATGTAACGTATTCTGGAGTAAGATATGATGAGTATAAAAGTTTACTTACTCGTGTAGATAATTCATTTGTTGGCTTTAATTTAGATGGCCCAGATACCAAAAATAAAAACGTAACCATTGAAGGTAAATAAAAAGAAGGCACACGGTTTATTGGCGTGTGCCTTTTCTCTTAAATTGATTATATATTTCAATTCATATTCCTTACAATTGACGCTATGATTAGTTACAAAATTTACTTTTTATGAAATTTCGCTTCGAGGTCTTCAATTAATTTTTCTTGTTGCATCATTTTGTTGTGCATAGCTTTTGACATTAAATCATGTTGTGTTAACCATCCATCAAGAACTATAGTTTTATTAGTTTTAGGGTTGGTCACTTCTATGGTATATAGATAACCTCCATGTTTTTCTGAAATTTTTTCGCCTTTTACTATCTTGACGGAATTACCTGCTGATAGAGTAAAACCTTTCATCCTTTTTCCATTTGTTAAATAGGCGGTATCCCCGTCATTAAATTCTCTTTTCATCATCACACGATCCCTTTCCTAACATAATTTGTGCAGTAATTAATCTGCTACTAAAGTGATTTCATTGAATCTATTGTTTCAATTGTTTTGACGATTTGTTGATTAATCTTCACATTGATTACAAAGAAAATTATGATCATCATCAACTGTTAAAGATGTACCACACAATGAACAATTATCTTCTCTCATAAATTAAAACCTCCTTGTTTCAATCTTTTAACTAAATTTATAGTTTTTCCATTAGTCAATAGGAACGAATACTAACGGTTTCTTAGCATTTATTGTTCTTTTTTGAAATGTTGGTGTTCGGTAGTATTGCAAAGTGGCAAGCTTAACGCCAAGTTTGTTAGCTATTTCTTGCATAGTACCTAATGCTATAAAATCATCGCCTTTATATAATGCATATTCCAGTCCAATCCACCTGCTTATTAACATTTTTTTCTATTCTTTATAAGTGGATTAATGATATGTTCTTCGAATTGATTTCAAGCATTCGAGGACATTAAATTGATTTTCCCAAAGTATTAAAAACGTCTACCTGGAATGAAATTTAGATTTGAACATGCATATCTTTTTCGGTCGGCTACACAAATAACAACAAATTCATTATTTGATTTTAGTAACGCAGAAGTGCACACATAAATTTTGTCTAATGGTCGTTCTTTATGACTGATTTTATAAAATAAATCATCTTTTATATATTCAATATGGTCCCAATGAGAGCTATAACCAATCATTTCAATATCGACAATTTCGATTTTTTCAGGCAAATCGTAGTTTTCATTTATCTCCCTAAAATTAGTAACCGCTTCATTAGAAGAATTGGTTTCGATAATTTCCCATAAAAAGATATTTTTACATTGATTGCACATAACGCGTTAATCTCCTTTATAATCAAATTAATATATTTTTATACTTGATTTTTTTACTGTTTATCCTAATGGATAAATGAGTAATTACCCGTGATAATAGTTTTCTTCTTCATCATCAAAAAGGTTATTAGCAGCCATCCATGCATCTCTACTGGCTTGCTGCTCTTCTTCGATAAATTGTTCAGTAATTTCTCTCTCCCGTAATGAATCATCATCTTTCAATGTTCCAGTAGGTTGAGGATTGTATTTTAAAAAACCTGAACCATTACATTTCCAACAAACACCATTATCGATATGTGAGTATTCACGCTTCAAACCGTTTTCACAACGGTCACATTTATAACGTTTTTTCATGTTGTTCTCCCCCTTTATGAACTTCATGTAACTTTTCTCTGTTCAAAATATACCTCCGTTTATAGGAGTGTTCTATGAACTTGTATCTTCCTTGTATAGTCTACATAGAATCTACCTATTCTATTGAAGTATGGTTAAGATAGTGCTGTTCTTACAGGGTTCTTCCTTCTTAAATAGCAACTTCTTTTCTATATGCTTTATAATTTTTTAGTTCGCTTGTTGTATGAATAAATGGTTTTTGGTCATTTTTCCAACGAACAAATTTGTTATCAATTAGTGAGACAACTTCTTCTAACGAAATAATTGAATCAGCATGGTAAGCAATTTCCCGCGCAGGAGCATAATCGCTAACAATCACATGAACACGAGCACCAAGTAATTGTGCTTCGCGTATAGCTGGTATTAGATCACTATCAGCTGAGCAAACGATAATATCACGAGCACCTTGTGCTGCAGCTTTATATATCGTGAGCGCGGCTAATACATCCACCCCTTTTTCAACTACTCGACTATCGCCAGTAATATATAGGCTTAATCCTTCATGCACCTGGATATTTTCTTTCCGCAATCCTTCAAGAAATGATTGTCGTTTAGTTAGAAATTCTTCACTATAATCCTGATGGCCTGTAAAACAACACATGTGAGCTAGTACAGGAGCCTTTATTTTATTTTCAATCGCCTTAAAAAAGTATTTCCATGGCACACCATGAACTTGAACACGATGCAGCTGGTGCATAACATTCATTTCATCAACAATCACCGGTACATTTACATTGTAATTCATTAAAATTCCTCCTAAATAATAAGAAAACGCAACAGTTCACTGCTGCGCTTTCTTTCATTTTTTTAATTAATTATTCACGATTAATAGACTCACCGTAGAAACAATTTCCTACATACGTCCATTGACCGTCGATTTTAGATAAAGTTGCAAATATAGCTAATCCATCTGCATGAGAATACGGTTCTCCGAATTGAATCAGTGTTGTTCGATTGCAAGCAGGTGGTAAAGTGTTAATGAAATAGTTTTTGAACTCCTCATCTACCTTATCTCCCACTTGTAAGAACTGATAAAATGATCCTGATTGCCAATCCTCAAATCGTTTAATATCCTCTTTTTCTACTTGAACTGCATTTGCCATTTTAAATTCCTCCTACAGGTTCTTTTTCATTTAAAATTTTGAAAGTTCTTAGCCTAATAACTCTAATTGTTGAGGGATTGCTTGGAAGTAAGGTATAGAGCTTAGCATTCGCAAAGGCACACCGTTTCCAGTTCGTCGCTCGATTAACATACACCATTCATCAGGTCCATATGGTACCGCTTGGATAGGTATATCACTTTTTGCAAAGACATAGAAGATACCATTATGTGTAAACCCACAATCCTCTAGCTTTGGTAATTTACCGCGCGTAAATAATTTAATACTGCGGCATATAAGCCCTAACATATGAAATTGAGCATATAACGGCTTTATACCGTCAAATGAATCAATTTCCCCATCGAAGTAAATAAGCGTTAAATTTGGTGCGCTAGACACTCTTACACGCTCTTTCGATATTCTAGTTAGTGAATCTAAATCCAATGATTGTTTACTACGAGTTGTGGACCAAATCATTTGGATTTTCATATTCTCTCTCCCTTCATAATTAATATAGGCAACAAAAAAACGCCTATTTACAAAGATCGAGTTGAAAAGGACATAGAGATGCCTTTTTATCAATCGCTGTAAATAAGCGTTCTAGAATGTAATGGCCCTTACTGTATAGTTAGGACAACAAAAAAATAAGTAATATACAATGTATTTTACCATAATAACAGGATTTGTAAAAGAAATTTCAAATATCCTTTTACCTTTAAAGAGGAATATTTTCTCGTTCTGCAAAAAGATGTAAGTCCAATCACTTACATCTTTTTCTACTTTATGGGAAGTTTTTATATAAGGGTAAAACTCATAGCTAACTTTTAATACTGCGTGACATTGTTCGCAGGTATAATGAACAAATCCAAAAGTATTGCTACGTTAATAAAATTACATTGTGGGGTCCTACGTATTGTTTTAAATGTTCTAACTCTTGTTTAAATACAAAAGTATTACCTTCAATATCAGGAACCTCTACCAGTAAAAAGCGGCTGTTGTCATTTCTTAATTCATATAAGCAGCTAATGCACATTTGCACGCTAGAGTCACCAAATGCATCGGTAGTCATATTATCTGTATGAGAACTATGATTACATCTAATACAATTTTTCGCGTCCATTTCTACCCTCCTTGCTAAAAGCTTGTAGTAACAATCAAAAAGGTGCTTATGATGTTACCTTATTTATTACAACAAAATTGGTATCTACATCTTTAAATCGCTTGTGTTTGTTATACAGGTCCGTTTATTCAAAGGACTGAATAATATCAGGCAATTTCATGCCATTCTGTAGTGCATAACTTATTGCATATACGAATGGTACTTCTAAATGGCCTTTATAGTGCTCAGATTCTTTGAATATTTTCTGTTCCACAAGTGGAATTTCATCAATGGCGTATAACATAAAATCAGTCGTAGTATCCAATACTTTGTATTCTGTACGCTCTATATCAACGTCTGTCATCATAGCAACCTTCTGGTAATATTCAAATGCCTGTTCCTTTGATTCAGCTACCACCCAATCCGATTCGGTTTTACCATCTCCAAAGAGAATAACTGTTGCAGTACGTGCAGCATGCATTTCCGTAAACATAGTATTAGTAGCTTCTTGTAGTTGCTGCTTATGCTGATCGTAAAATGCCTCTTTTTCATGGAGAGTTACACCTTTAAATACATAGCCTAACATTTGGCCAATTAATTTAAGTTGAAAGTTTAAGAATTGTTCCCTAGTATTCATTTCTAAACGCCCCTTCATAAGTGTGTTTTAATAAGGTCCTACGAGTTTAAAAAGGTTACTGAAAAGCTTACAAGTTATTGTAATGTAAATGTAATGGCATAGATGTTAATTCTACTTCTTCATCAAAATTCGTTATATCATCTTCTTCCGATATAGAGAACTTACGATTTTGATATATGAAGCCCCCATCATAGAAACTCATAATATCAGTAGTAATCAGGTCTAACGCTGGTATACTAGTGCTTCTCCATAACGATTGGTGAGTAGAGAAAAAATGTCCTATTTGCTGATTAAATTTTATGGTTAAGCAATGAACGACTATCTTGTAATCACCAATTTTCCATCGCAAAGTGATTTTTTGAGGTACTTGGATTGCATCTTTTTTTAATGGGATATACAGTCCGTAGATTTTTTCCTTTTCCACCTTTATATAAGGTACCGCATACCGTTTGTTTGGATATGGTCGTCCCATTTCGATAGCCTCTTGCTGTAATAAGGGGATTCCATCTATTTCGAGTTCAACTTCTTCCTCCGCATCTTCCCAGGATAAAAAGAACTTGGGTACTAGATGGAGTATTAATTGTTCTTCATTAGATGGGTAGTTTAATAGATTTAAATTGTGCACATGGCTTTCTTGTAAGTGCCGACTTAAACGCTCCTCACTATCATGAAGTATCCGTTTCTTTTGTTTTTCAAATGATTTATCAAAATAGAAAAAGCGAGCAATTAAATCGTCTTCATATGGAGGCTCATTAATATCAATAAATGTTTGCTGCACTTGCTCTTTGTAAAGCAAATACTCTTTGGAATAGTTATCTGTATACACTGATAAGATGTAATCTTTTCCTTTAGATGTAAGACACATCATTTCTTGGTCAAATTCTTTCCCAATATCTATCCAATCACGTTTATCCAGTTCCTCAATAAGTTGATCAATAGAGTGTGCTTGCCTCTTATAAATGGCCACACCCTCTTCTAAAGCATCTGCAAGAGTTAAGTTACGTCTTTTACGTTCCAATTTAGCGCGGTCTAGTACACTTTTTTCAAATTCACTTATTTGAATCCTGTCATTAAACCTGCTAGTTCGCATATGTAGTTCATGTAGAATAAAAATTAGTGATTTTTCGAAGGGTGTGCCTAAATTAACTTGCTTTGACATTTCCATTGTTTTCATTTTGTTTGCACAACCCTTCCTTAAGCCGAACTGGTATTTAAGTATCATATTGCAAAGCAATCGTTAAGACATTTATAGTAAATCTAAATACTTCTGATAGATTTCGCAATCTAGATAATGATAGAGGTTATACTTCCCGTCCATATGAGTATTAACAGTTTCGTTGAACGACTTTATAAAAACGAAAAATTCGCTAATATACCGAACCATCAGTTTTTTTTCAAATGATTCAGTTTTCTGGTCGAATAACACAGCTGGTACTTTATGTAGAGCGTTCGTAAAATGCCAACTAGCAGCTACATAAAATGACACATCGTTAATAGATGCTTCAACTCGCATTGGTATATCTGCTAATGATCTTAGACATTGAAAAGCTTGTTTATAAATATTAATTAACAATGTTCTTAGTTCTTCAATAGGGAGCGTATCTAACTCCTTCAATAAATTTGAATAACTATCACTAATGAAGTATTGATGATTAGATTGAGCCAAGATAGAAAAATATTGTTTTGGATATGTGAGGGACGGTGCTTCTTCATATTGTTGTTTTTGAAGGTAAATATGCCCTAATAGAGCTAATTCGTCCTCGTCATAAGCCGTTAAAACATACTTTTTATCTATGTCTGTTTCATGTGATTTCACCTTTCTTATAGCTTCATCTTTATTATGTGCTTGAATAGGATAAAGAGAAGTTTTGGCTTCTTCTAAAGTTAAATTCCCTTCAATTCGATTAGCAACGACTACATAAGGCTTATTGGTTAATAATCTTTTTAAGAAACTCATTTAACCCCCTCCTATTTGAATTATTAGGTCTAGTTATTAGAAAGATATATGTGCTCAAATAATTTAATAATTATTCGGTTCAAAAGTTGGCTCATAGAGTCCAGTTTCATTATCAATATCTTTATAAAACACTACTTTCATGCCAGCATTTACGAATTGCTGTGATTTGACACCATAATTAAGCATTGCATCTTTAATTGCATCTTCTGAATCATCATTTTCGATAGCAGTCCTAATATTTTGGATTTCGCCAATAGCGTTATCTAATAAAGCCCAATAATTATCAACATTTTTAGGAAAGCCTTTTAATTGCACAACCATTATTTCCTTTTGGCTTTCTATATTTTGAATAGCTCTATCTAGTAAAATACCTGTATAGGCTGAATCAATCTTGCCCTCTCTATAATCGTTAACTACATTCACTACATTGACCATATTGTCCATGTATAGATACGTATTGGTAAAAACAATTTGACCTTGATTAGCTTTAAAGTTACCCCATCCTATTAATATAAACGCGAGTAGGATCCCTGCAATAATGCCAAACCTTTTCTTTTTACTTCTTATAGCTGTCCCTCTTCTATTAGCTAAACTTTTGGTTTTAAAAAGAGGTTGATGACAGGATATACAATATGTGTATGAGCTTTCAGAACGTTTTAAATTACTAAAAGTGTCTAAATCATCCTTACTAGCCTCATTGAACTTATACTTAGTAATTACTTTCCCGCGCGCATAGCCTTTCGTATAGAAACCTTCTTCTGCACCACAATGCTTACAACTGCCACTCATATAAGTACCTCCTATAGTAAAGAAAGAGTACTAGCAAGCTAATTGTTGCTAGTACTCCTTTACATCATCTTCTTGGTACGCAGCATAAATATCTCGCAAGGCACTATATGTAGATGGTGATATATCGTTAGTTAAAGCAGTTTTCTTGTTATCATCTTCTACAACGCGGTAGAAAACTAATTCATCCTTTTCTTTAGAAACAACATATAACTCATCTTCATAATCGATTACTTGATCCGCGCGTACAGTCTTTAGTTCTTCACTGGCACTATCTTCTAGGATTAACGATAATATATTTTTTCTCATATCAGTTCTCCTAGTAATCTACATCTTCTAAATAATCTGCTTCATCATAATATGAAGCTAAAAACTCAGAAGCGCGCATTCCTGGTGCATCGGGCTTTAAGAATTTAATTGAAGCTGGTGTTAAGACTCTATTGAAAGCATCATACATATAGAAAATGGAATAATGTTCTTTTTGAATAACGTCATTATCCGTAGTAAAACGAATTACTACATCTGGCATAAAGTGCTCCGCTAATTGTGCAATGTCTGGTATACGAGAAACATCATCTACTAAAAGGACAACGATTTCTGGTTTAATATCAGATGAAACGGAGATAAATGCACTTTGTATTTTTTGGAACCTAGCAATTGTTCGTTCATACCAATTACTAAACGGGCGTATTACTTCAAGCCAAAGATATTTGAAGTCTTGAGCATCCTTTATTAATTTCACGGAATATTGCGGCCTGAATACCTGTGTATTATTTAAAACAATTTCCTCATTTACTTCCCAACCTACAACTCTGTCTAATTCATGCAATTTACAATAAAATTCATTGGCAATAAGCGTTGTAAAGATATCGGACATACTTGGGCTTTCGCCGGGCGGATACGTTGTTGGAGAAAAGCTAAACTTCTTCGGTAAATACTGCAATCCCACTAAATCTGCAGCTGCTCGACATCCTCCAGGAGATAATCCATATATGTGCGGCTGTTTACGTTCGTTAGGATCTGGGCACGGTGTTACCCATGTGAACGGAACAATTATACCGTTTTGTACTGAACGACGAATAAAATCACGAAACTTTTCTTTTGCCTTTATATCGTCTTTTTTAGGATTAATGATTGCTGTTGTTAGTTGTGAACGTGTAGCACATCTATGCTTACTTAAAAATACAAGGAGTGCAACTTCCTGATCTGTATAACCATTTTCTTCTTGTTTCCCTCGGTACCAGTACTGTCCTTTACGAACAAGAGGAAAGTTCTGTTTGATATAATGCATTAGCGCGTAAGGATCACCAAAAAGTGAAAATGGTTCACCGCTAGGCGGTAAAAAGCGTAACACATCTCGCGGAGTAGAAGGCAAATTGTAAGGTGAAGTTACCGCAAGCTGTGGTACTAAGCTTGCTTGCGGTTTTCCTTCATAACCTTCTGCTACATCAGATGCAAAATCATTAATATTTAATGATTCTTGTGATCTAGCGTTTACCATAGTTTGCTCCCTGTGCACGATTTACTTGTCCCATGCTAGGATCAAAAATAGTACCACCGATAAAACCACGATTTTCATCGACATAACGGACACGGAAGTTAACTCTAGAACCAACTTGTAGATGCTTTCCTAGTTTGAAATCAGGGAAACCAGCTAGTGCCGTAATTCCTTTTGGACTTAGCGTGACGAATACACCGTTACCGTTTTCATAATCTAAATGTTCAACCACAGCACCATATGTTCCGCCTACTTTATAATCCTTTAAGAATGTTTTAGGATCTGCTTCAAGTACACGTCGACTAACTTTTACTTTACGCTCTTCTTTATCAAGGTTGACAATACGGACTTGCATTGTATCACCAACCATTGCAACTAATTGCAAGTCTGATTGGAATTTATAAGAATACTCATCTCGAGTCATACGTACTCGAACACCTTCAATGATTAACCAAACTGTATAACGGTCTACACCGGAGATGAAAGCATCGTGAACCTGCCCCACTTTAGCTTTATTCCAGAATATTTCGCTTTGATGTTCTAGAGCATCTTTACGGTTTGCTAAGAAAATCAAGTTTTCTTCATCATCTTTAAACACTTGTTCGATAAATACATCGAATTGCCCGCCAATAAATGTTTGTAATGATTTGAAATCGTAATCATCAATCATGTCTTTAAGAATGTAGCCATACACACCGCTGTAATATACTTTTAAAGCTTTTGCTGTTAATTCTGGATTATTGGGATGTTGAAATTCTTCAATACCCACGCTCTCAACCTTAATAAGTTGATTAAATTTACGGCGTGCTGCAGCTTGTCGTAATGTTGATTCGGCTAATCGTTGTTGCTCTAACTGTTGTTGTTCTAATAAAGACATAGATAAACCCCCTGATAAATGTTTTGTTATATTGAACTAAATAGTAAAGAAAAACAAAAAAGTACCGATTCCACGCCTAAATAAGCGTTGAATCGGTACTTCCGAGTCGTTTGTTTGTTTTGTTGTATTATAGTTCAATTTATACACTAAATATATACTAGTATTTAGTGTATTGCAATATATTTTTAAAAATATATAAATATTCACTTAGATTACTATTCTTTTCTCCTTTGGGTGTTATACAGCCATAGATAGTATTGGCATCTGTAATAGATTGTTGTCTGGTATGAATAACGTCCATAGGGCCACCGTATTGCAAATAAGAAGCAAATGAATCAAAATTAAATCTTTGTAAATCACTGATATAGAATGATATCGGAATTTGTTCCGCTCCCCCATTATAGGTATGAATGACCGCGCTTTGGAATTGGTTCATGAATAAATGCCCAAATAGTAAACCTATTTTTTCTAGTTTTGCTAAACACGTATTAACTAATACAATTCCGCCATTAGTTAAAAACGCATCGAAATCAAACAGTTCTTCATCACTCTCACAAACAAAAATTGAATGTAGTGTAGGGTTTAATGTAATGTCGGTTAAATACAGCTTAATCATTTGTACATAATTTTCTATTTTATTCACTACTACTTGTTTACCGGCATATTGATGATCTGGAGGATATAAAACCTCTACTACCTGGTCTTTGAGTTTGTATGTTTTATATTCCAACACTTCGTTTTCAAAATAAACTACTAATTGTTCGATAGCATTCAATTCTTTTAAACGATTTGAATCGTTTGTTACTGTCTTACGATTTGTATCAACTATTCTCCGAGTATCTTCAACTAAGTCAGCTAGATGTCGTGTGTCAGTAAACAAACGTTGAATATGAGTAATATTAGTTGAATTGCCGTAAGCGAATTTTGCTAGTAATATACTGCATTTTACAGCTGAACTTTGCATCCCTTTAATAAAATTATTCGTAACATCTTGAATAGAATTTAGGGATTTAATAAAAGATTGCGCGGCAACTTCTTTTTCTCCTACAAAAGGATTGAATTTCAGTGAATCTAATCTTGTAGGATCGATTATTTTGATTTTATCATTAGGCACACCATTCTCTTTACAAATGGTTAATACTTCATCGATAGCTTCTGTGTTTGGCACCAAAAATAAGTGCCCCATTTTCTGTGTTCCCTCTGAGACTTTAATTAGTTCTTGCTGGACAATGTTTTTATCTAACTCTGATGTAGCTATTCCTTCTTTTAGTTCTAAAGACATTTTATCTCCTCCTCAATTTTAAAAATTGAACTAGATGTAAAAATACAAAAAGTACCGATTCCACGCCTAAATAAGCGTTGAAATCGGTACTTCCGAGTTAGTAGTTAATTATTCAGTTCAATTTATAATCTTAAGTATAACCTTGTTAATGAATTAGTTCAATATTTTCCGAATAATCAAATTAAGAATAGGCTATTGGTTAATCAATTGTATTAACGGAATGCATTAATGAATAACAACTTGGCTTTCTTTGCTACTTCACTTGTAAGTCCACTGATTCTCTGGAATTTTAGCTAAACATAATATAGGCATGATAAGACAACTCCGCTTGCTTTATGGAATACCTTAACGATAATTTAAATATCATCTTCAACTTCGGGTTTAATTGTGATTCCCATGTTACTACCAGGAATAATAATTTTGCTACCGCGCGCGGTGTTAACCTCATCTGATTTTGGTAGTTGTGGTAAAGGTTCTCCCTCACGTTCTGCCTCACCGTTTTCTACTTTAACGATAGGCTCTTGTTTAGTTTGTGTTTGTTTTGTATTCTTGTCCTTTTTCACTGGTGTTTCCTCAACCGACGCATCAAATAACGATAGCTGATTTTTTGAAGATGGTTTTTGCTTAGCATCATAATTACTGGTATCAAATGGGTTTATATTAGGCTTAGGGAAAGAATTAATTGATTCCTCAGTAGTACTTGTTTCAACTTTTTCATCTGGTTTGATTTGTTCTGTAGTAGAGGCAGTTAATTTTTGCTCCCATACATCTACTTCATCATCATCTTTTTCAGCAATTTCAGAATGCTGTTCATTCACACTGCTATTATCCTCATGAGGTGGATTATCCATTGGTAAATTTTCATTCTCATCAGAGAAACCACCGCCATTAGGTACGTCATCCCCCATAGGTAGACCACCTTCATTGTTAGACGAATCCTCAAAATTCATCCCTGTAGAAATAGAACCGTTTGATTCAGACTCATTATCAGTCGAATTTGTTTCAACTTGTTCTTCTGTCGTTGGCCATGTAAAAGATGGTGCAGTTTGGTTTTGTCTATCTTCAAAATTTGTACCTTGTTCATTTTGAGGTGTTCCGTTGTTTAATGCTGCTTCCATCATGTGTTCACCACGCAATGAATCAACATTATCAAATACTTCTTTAGGAATTTGACTGTGTTCTTCCGTTAAACCATCGATAACACGAAGTTTATCTGCTTCTACAGATACATTTGAATTCATTACACTTAATGTTTTTAATCCATCTGATGATAAATGGTCGGAATAAACTAAAGGTTTTTCATGAGTAGATTTTATATCATCTTCTACAAGGTCCATAAATCGTTTTAAGAACGGCGACTCGTGAACAAATTGCCCTACAGCTAATTTTGGTAAATCAATGTTATTGTCCTCATCTACTTTTTGAACAATCATCTTTTTAAACGGCAATCCTCGAATGTCAGTCGGTGTGAAGCGCGGCACTAACTTTTTCTGAGTATTGTAACGGAAACCCCATTTTTGGTCTTCCGAAGTCATTGGTGATCCAGATTCGTTCGCAGATTCTTCAATAACCAGGTACTCACCAAATTCTTTCGAGAAGTATTCGTTATCCTCTACTGGACCACGCCCGAATACAGTCTTGTTAGATGTATTACCTAATACTGACTTACGATAATCCTCGCCTACAGCATCTAGCTGAGCGATTGACTGCATGGCGATCATAACGCTGATATTATAAGAACGTCCTAATGTTAAGAAACGTTCAAATGCTTCATTGGCATATAGAGGGAACTCATCTACGTAAAATGAAATAGGAATACGCTCTACATTATTCTGTTTGTCTTCCTTTGCACGACGAAATACAGCACTTTGGAACTGGCGTATAAAGAACTGACCAAATAGCAAACTAAGTTCATCTAATTCAGCTAAACATGTATTGACTAATACAATACCGCCATTCGATAAAAATTCATCTGCATCAAAAGCCTCGTCACCATCTCCAGTGATAAATAGAGATTTTAAAAGACTGTTTAAAGCAATTTCGTTTAAATATTTCTTTGCTCCAGTTACGAATTTATCCTTTTTATTCTCTACTACTTGTTGATTAGCATAACGATGGTCTGGTGGATAAAGAACTTTTTCAATAGCATCTTTAACACGATATGTTTTGTAATCTAATACCTCATTCTCAAAATAAGATACTGTCTGTTCAAATGCATCTAATTCAGCTAGGCGATAAGCGTCCGCATTTAGATTAGGATCTTTTCGAGCAGAATCAATCATGCGACGTACATACTCTACAATATCAGCTAAGTAGCGCGGATCAGTAAACATACGTTGAATATGAGTAACGTTTGTTAATGGGCCAAAGCGTATTTTAGCTAGTAGTGTATAGGCACTTGCTGCTTCATTCTGTTGCCCTTTAAAGAATTCATCTTGGTCGCCTGTTAAAGCATTTAATGTTCCTTGGAAGGACTGTGCGGCTACATCACGAGCACCTGAGAAAGGGTTATATTTAACTGACCATGATTTAGTAGGATCAATTACTTTAATCTTTTCATCTGGCACTCCTAGCTTTTTACATATGGTTAACACATCATCTACACCATCACCTTTAGGCTCTAAGAACAAGATTCCCATTTTACGTGCACCTGTTGCTATTTTTAAAACATCCTGTGCGATACGTAATAAAATTGTAGTAGATGTTTTACCGGAACCAGTAGCACCTATTACAGCTTCATGAAGGAAACGGCGACTTTCTTTAATAACAATAGGTTTTTTAGTCCCGATTTCATAGCCAACAATGATATCACAACTCTCAAATTCATATTCATGAGCATAACGGGAAAAATAAGGTGTTTGCCATTGTGAAAAATGATCTTTTAACAAATCCTTATTTATCATGTAATCTCGAATTTGTAGAAATGAAGCAATAGCACTAAATACTACAGGAGCTACATACAAGATTAAAATAAAAGAGTCTAGGTCATTGGTTAAGATAATGTTTTTATAAGGTTCATATAAACGAACACTCGATAAATAACCTACAAAGTATTGAGTAATAAATTTTGCTGCTGCACACCAAGATAATACATGAAGTGTCGCTATATTAATGATTCCGCTTATCCAGCGGCCTTTAGCTGATTTTGACCAATTGTATTTAATATTATGGCCTTCTCTTATAGGAAGTGTGATAGTTGAATAATGCCATGTTATATATGGTACCAACCATATAGGGATAAATGTCCACCAACTAACAAAGTTAAACACCGCAAAATCATAAAATCCAAATAGATTGGCTAACCACGATATTAAGGCTAATGGAAATAAAATAAGTAGGTTAAATATAAGTAAAGTATTAACTAGATACGTATTAAACTTTATTCGGAAAAATTCTTCACGTTTTGTTTTCTTAATTGCCTTTTCAAAACGATACTTTAAGAAATCCTCTCGAATTATTGCCACTTCACCCCCACTATCTTCATGAGAAATTTGGTCAGGTTTTACATCA
>DEQI01000027.1:0-22294 GCA_002360295.1 Planococcaceae bacterium UBA3370 | reverse complement strand
AAAAAAAGCACCGACAAGACCTTTTACAGTCTAGTCGGTGCTTCCGAGCAATTAGTTTATTTGGTTATGGTAAAACCTATATTGATTATAGGTTAGTGTGTTATTAATTGTCAATGTTTGTTTTATGTGGTATCCCTGCGATTGGAGACAAGTCTTTATAAAATATAGGACGGCCTGTACTTATATCTAGCAAATGTAGGTATTTATAAAACTCTACTTCGTCATCAGGTATAGGAATAAAATCGTTCGCTATAATCGGTGGATGTGCGAATAGTTTAGTAAACGTAGCTACAGGATAAATAATTACATTAGGATTGCTCTGTCGTTCTCGATGTAATAATGAAATATAGTGTCCTAGAAACTCTCGCCACTTAAGGGAGTTAAAACCCTCTATATTCATAAACAAGTAAAATATATCCTCTGTGACTTGCTGCCATCTGAAATCACCAACCTCCCTAACCATTAATGGTTTTAATGGATAATGTGATTGTTCACTGGGCGTGAAATCATTCGTTGTAGATGGATGCATTAATGCGCGGTGGATTAAATTTGAGAATTGCCATTGATTCTCTGTACGTAAACTACGTATTACTTGCTCAAGATCATCCACTGTACATGCGATTAACGTAAAATGATTTAGAAACTTTCTACATTCAATTGCAAATGCATTATAAAGTGACTTATATCGGCTACGAGAGTATGTATCGATAAAGCGGGGCTTCGTTCTTTTCTTAAAAACAAAAATAACCCCTTTGAAATGTTGTAATTGATTTGTTTCTGCATATTGTTCTAACCGCCAACGTAGGCGTTGGAATTTATCTACTATTGCTTCTCCTCGTTCTGTAGACATATCCGCTTCTACAAAATAATTGTGCTCCAATGCATTCTCTTTAATAGCGAACGTTTCGTTTAGCCATGCGCGGTCATCTGAAATAATTTTAATTTCTCCATCCGGCTTGTATTTATGGCCGTTAAATGGGTTTTCTTTAATAACAGAATGCAAATTATCTCTATACGAGCATATGTTCGCTTTTCTCTTTTTGGAAGAATCTAAATCAAAATCCCATTCAATAGCACGTATGTTCGGTATCTCTGCAATCTCAGGAAGAGTTAAACCATTAAAAACACCACTTACCGATTCATCATTTATCCACTCTAATGTATTCATTCTTAATACAATGTTTTGGATATCTAATGTTAGTCCAAAATGGTCCGTTTCCAGAGGTGGATCATACTTTTCAAAATAGCCTAAATCATAATCGAAACCTGTTGCTGTGTTTCTGTTTAGCTCTGTAATGTTTAGTTCTTCATATACTCTAAGTAAGCCCTTATCAGATAGAGCGTAAAAAACAGAACGATCCGTTAATTTTCCGCCATCCTTTCCCTTTAGTATATTTTTCCTATGAGCAACATTTATTAAATCTCTATTAAGTAGACTTCTAACAGTATATTGGGTATTCCTTAACTCACTGCTACCTATCAATGACTTATTAATATCTAGCATTGGATATAAATAGAACGTTAAATGATGAATGGTTGCGGCTCGAACCTTTAATAAATACCTTAATATGGACAACTGTTTATTTGTTAATTTTTCTTGTTTTAAAAACACACAATACCTCCTTAAAATTTCAAGATAATTTGATACCGATAATAGCGCAATAAAGTCACGGGTGCAAGGTTTCTTTCCAATTTATCCAATAAAGTCTATTAAAATAGGATTTTAACATTTCATAGTGATATTTCATATTTACCTTTCGTATTACGAATATTAAATATGAAATATTAAAACGAAATATATATATGAATGATTTTCAACTTAATTTTGGTGGTCAAACTTTGCTATTAATCTCTTTAAGTTGCTATTGAAAATTTAAAACTTGGAGCTTTGAATTTGGTTCTTGTTTGAATAGATAGCCAAGTTATTTAGGATAACGTATAGGTTGCTTTTAGAAAAATTCGAGAATTAATCTATACCTGGTTAGAAGAAAGAGATAACGAATTGTTCCTGAAAAAATTCTACCCATAATGTATTTATATTTATAGTCTACCTATACTATATGTAGACTATATTAATAATATATGTATTTACAAAGAAAGGGAGAAGTGGTAATATAGATTTAGCAGTTTCTAATAGAACTGCACGAGCAGATTAGGAGTGAAAAATATGGTGAAAGCAAAAAGAGCCGGAGCTGACGGCGGAAATGGTAGTTTGAAAATGTGGGTGGAAGGTTCTGAAAAAGGTATTCTAATACCTTCCATTACAAGTGAAGTACTAACAGTAAAAGACACTAAAGGTTTAGATATGCCTACAATATCTATTGACGATTTAGAAAATCATTTAGATGTAACATTCCGTACTACACCGGCACTTAAAAAAACAAACACTAGATATTTATTAGGACAAGTCATTATGAATAAGAAACTTAATGCCTCGGCAAACGAAATGGCGTTAGATTCACGCAAGTATTCAAATGAAATGACAGCGCAATTGATTTTAGTAGGTTTAATGGTAGATGCAATGCGTAGCAACCCTGAAAAAAGCAAAATTAAAGCAACATATGACATAGCTGTTGCACTACCTTTACTTGACTTAAGTAAGGAAAAATATGACTTACACACAAAACGATTCATTGGGACACACGAGCTGATTTTCCATCATCCAAACGGAGATGAAGTTGAAGTAACTATTACAATCGAGTGTGCTATTTGTTTGCCTGAGGGAGCAATTGGCAGTTTTAGTATTGTCCATGATGAAAAAGGTAATTATAACAAATATCAAATCCGTTACAATTCTAAGTCCGAACTAATTGAAACTACTTTTGAAAAAATGCCTTTACTTTTAGTAGACATAGGAAGTGGTACTACTGAATTAGCAGCTTCTACAGGTATTAATTTCAACCATGATTTATCAAAAGGTCTGAAATTCGGTGGTAAAACGGTCATTAATGAAATAATGGATGCTTGGAATGCTGATCCGAATAATGGATTAGATCCAATTCGTAGTACAATCGAATTTACGGATGCATACACAGACGCTTTAAATTACTTACATAATCGAGTAATTGAGTGTTCAGAAGATTTTATTAATAAGTATACAAATTCCCTAGCTAATGAAATTACAAATTTATATGAAAAAATGGGTTCAAGCCAAACGCGCATAATTATTTATGGCGGTGGACAATTACTCTTTAAGAAACCATTAAACAGTAAATTAGGTGAAGTTGATTTAGCTGACAAAACAATCTTTTTACCTAACCCAATTTTCACAAACGCAAAAGGACTGCTTAACTATACAATGACACCAGCGTTTAAAGCGCGAAAAGAAAAATTCGTAGGTGTAACAAGTGGCGAAAAGTAGAAGAACGGCTCAATACAAGCATGGAGATGCACCTAATATTTATTTACCAAAATCGGTAGACGAACAAGTTCTAAATTACATTAATAAGCAGTCTGATTTATCCGGATTTTTTTTACTAGGTGTCCTATTGCTTCATGAGCGATTTGGGGATGGCGATTTATACGATAGTATCCCCCGTTCTTTTAAATTTCCAGAGGGAAATATTAATTCAATTTTACGTCCGAATGTACAGTCGCATTCAACAACTTATGTTCAGGAAACTATACCTTCAACAATAGGTGAACAAGAAAGCGTAGCTACTTCCCCTACCAACTTGCAAAGTAGTGAGGAAACTACAACAAACACTATTAAAAATGTTCCAAATGAAAACGAAAACATTCAGTCTACCCCTGTTACTGTAGCTAAAGCAACTGAAACAACTGAAACAACTGAAACAACAGATGAAAACGTCGAGGGATACAATTGGAACAGAATAATAAATGATCCGTTCGGTGGAGTGTGATTTTAAGATAAAAAAAGATGTGCATATGCACATCTTTTTTTATATCTTTATTTGTTATAGATAATAAAGCTATTATCTATCGCCCTACTTCACAAGACTGATACCTGTTTCTTTATGATTTAGTCCAGTAAACTAACCACTAATATCACAAGTTTACTTAAGTTAATAGTTTATTTACAGCCCTTCCCTTATTATATATTTTTAACGCGGTAGTATTTCTAAATCACTGTCAAAGATAATCATACTGAAGATAATGCCTTATTGTCTGAAAGTGTAAATTAAAGTCAAACTCCATAGTTCTTAATCTACGATAAATGACTTATTATAATACCAATCTTTCTGGCACGTAAATCAAGAGGTTTAGTCGATTCACCCCCCATATATGTCCCTTTTGTCATGCTGATCGTTAATGTATATGAAGCATAATTCATGTTGTATATTTTTTTAGTAAGCCTTCATTGGCAGCGTATAACCTACGTTCGTTTCGAAAATGTATTATGTATGCTTTACCCTCTATCGATTTATTATCATTAAACTTGATAATTATATTTTATTGTATCAATAGTATTAAAACTTTCCAGTTTAGTGTGTGGACATATAACTAATATAGCCCCTCTTCACTTTTATTCATCATTTATTAATATTCATATTATCGCATGTTTTTTATTTCTTAACCTCTTTTCCTTTTTTTATAACGCTAAAAGACTGTAAGATTATGTTTCCTTTTTTGTGAGTATAAGTTGTCCTCGATCCTATAGCAGTCCCCTTTTCCCTTAATTAACAATAGTTTTTATCTGTCTAATTATTTCTTAACACATTTAGTATACATAATAATTTTATTGTAAATTGCAAGATATAGTACGGATATCATTTAGTTCTTCTTAATATCAAATAAACCTTCTGAACCCCCTTTCACCCTCCTAACTTTTGCACAAAGGAAAAATATTCATTATCGTTAAAGTATCCTGATAGCTTATCATTACTCATTAATACATAAACAAGCATTAATACTCTAACATTTAGGTAATTAGATAGTCTAACGTTAACAGAATAACGTTTTATACGTTTAACGTTAGACTATCGGATTAATTTATCGTTATTTTTAATGAACGGATTTAATTAACGATAGCTTATTCGATAATACTGAAATGTAATATCCGATAGCCTAACGTTACTTTATATAATTAACGATAACCAATCGAAATATATTAACGTTAGCGATTTTATCTAGTAATAAAATTCTACATATATTATATGTAGAGTGTGGTTATATAGTATGTATGGTGTGTTTATAATTATAATCTACCCATAATATAGTTAAGGTATTATTTTTCGAAATTGACAGTGTATATAGTTCTGTATTTTAAAGGTGTTATAAGGAATGGATAATGATATAATTAGGCTATCGATACTGTATTAGAGAGGGTGCTATAAATGAGTGAGTCTAACGATAAGTTAACCAATTATGTTAACGATAGTGAGATTGAAAGGGGAGGGGATGTTTCAAGTGAAATATATGATGTCTGGAAATTAAGTGAATTTACAAATCGATTTAATCTACATTACAAACAAAAATATAATATAGATAAAAATATCACCCAGAACACTATTAATAATTATTTTAGAGAATTAGAAAAAAGAAACATTCATTATATTAATAAAATCGAGGGTATCAAGGTATATGATGCGCTTGATATGGCAATTGTTGAGTTTATTGCGTTCAAGAGAGAGAAAGAACTTAACAACGCTTGGAGTTTAGAAGAAATATTTAAAGTTTTACCCAAAGAGATTGAATGTAGGCCATTCCCATTAGGTGAACAAAACGATGATCCGACTAATGTGAATTTAAAAGAATTATTTAATGATTTTAAGCAAGAAATGTCTGCTCAGCTAAGTGAATTTGAAGAGTCATTACAACAAAAACAACTTCTGCAAATAGAAACTAGTGAGGCGCAAACGGCAACTAAAGTGCGTAAAGAATATGTAGAGATTATGCAAAAACAACGAGATTTAAAAGACGAAGCAAGGAAAGCTTGGGATAATCTACCTGCTGATGAGAGGTTAGAAGGATTTATATTTAAAAAAGAAAGAGTAAGAGAAAGAGAAAGGTTTATTGATGATTTTGTTGATCGTAAATTGATGGAATGGATGATAACTAGTGACGAATTAATCGAGAATGACGATAAGTAGTTGTAATATTTAACAGAAAAATGTATTATGTTTATAAACTGAAGAAACAACATGCGAAGCACGCATTATCCTTAAAAGGGGGTAATGCGTGCTTTTTTATTAGGAGGTAATAATATGACGCAAGAAGAAAACAACTCTAATGAAGAACAAGTAGTAATTAAATTAGAAGCTCCAACGATAGGGTATCGACCTGGTGAATTTAAAATAACATGGAATTTTCTAAGTCCTCAATATGCTCGTATGGGGTTTATGTCTAATATTCCAGAACATCCTTTTACGAAATATCTCCGTAAAGTAATGAGAGGAAACTATGTTCGAATCATGCACCTAACAACTGAAAAACCTTCAAACGCCGATGATGTAGCAGAAATTGATATTATTGGGATGTTTGAAACTGCTCCAACAGGTGAGAATCAAAGTGAATTTGAAAGTATGAGAATGAGATGGGTTCAATTATACTTAGATGTCATTTCTTATGCAGCTGATAAAAGTCGTGCTGAATTTATACCTAAAATGCAATATAGACCGCATTTAGAAGGGCCGCTAATGGGTTATATAAGACCAATAGTATCTATGAAAGACAGTAAAGATAAAGATTTGTTAATGGAAGAAATGGATAAACTACGTGCTGTTAAATGGCATACAATAACAAATTCGGATGGACGAATAACGGATTATATCTATGAGATTCAAGGGGAAACGACTATACAAAGAATTCAATCATTAATTATCGGAGCTTGGTCAATGATGGTTGTAATTGTATTGCGGAATGATGGGGAAATGGTAATGCAGTTCATTGAGCTAACAGAGTCTTTGCTTTCTGAAAATTTAACAGAAAGAGAACGACACTTTATTGAAGAAATGATCAATTTATTAATGGACTTAACTTTTCCCTCACTAGATTTTTTGAATCTACTTGAGGAAGGGGTAGAACACATTCCAGATGTATGCATGTTAATTCAATCGCCGCTACTATTCCCAAATAATAATGTAAGGGTTAGGCATATGTTATATGCTAATGAAAAAACTAAAGACTTTGATTTACGTTCTTTCATTCCAGACCTAAAACCACTAGTAGATAACGAAGCTGTTTGGAGATTCAAAGAAAATGGAATTGAAAATATAAAAAAAGTAAATTTATCTATTGAAGTATAAAAATGTGTGTGCTATCATTAGTTTCAAGTAAATTATTAATTAAATAAAAACAACATGCGAAGCACGCATTATCCTTAACAGGGGGTAATGCGTGCTTTTTTTGTTTTTTGGAAGGTGGTGAATTATGAAGATTATAATTGCGACGGCTAATACTAAGTTTGCTAGAGATTTAAAAGAACAGATGCAAAGCTTAGATGTTACTGTAGTTGAAATTGTATCATGTTTGGAGGATTTGCTGGAATCATTACAAAATCATCAAGATATTGATGGGATACTTTTGAAAACGGATTTAAGTAAGAAGTTACAAGATCCAAGGTTATACTACCTATCGGATGTCATATTAAGTATTAGAAAAAATGAGCTTTTTGAAAAAATTAATTTCACAATTCTCGCTGATTTTAAAGCAGGACATCCATTCTTAGCTGAACTTGTAGATAACGGTGTATACAGTATTTTCGAAAGAGATGCAGATAATATTTCCGTACCAATTTTGGTTGAAACCTTAAGGAAACCTTTATCATTCTCAATGGCTGCTAAATACAGAAAGGTAGATCCTGATATTGTTTGGCGAAGAGATTTAGTAAAGACTGAGACTGTAAGAATCGAGTTCGCAAATTCTGATAGTTCACAGCAATCCGAAAATGTTTCTGACACTGGAAAAGCGAATAAGGAAAATTCAGATTCTGAGTCAAACAAAAAAGGCTTTAATTTACCAATACCAAAACTGAATTTGTCTATTCCGAAGTTTAAAAAAGACGTAAAACCAGAGGATATAAATAGGAGTTTAGAGGAACCGAATGAAAGTATAGAGGATGAAGAACCGGTTTTTATAACGGAACAACCAAAAGTTGAACAAGTTGTTGGGACAGTTTTAATCGGCGTAGCTAGTGTAGCTGAGCATCTTGGTGCAACGAACTATGCAATTAATACTGCTAAGTACTTAAGTGAAATTGGTCATAGTGTAGCCCTTGTAGAAGGGAATGAATCATTAGACTTTGACCGAATACATTCATTGCTTGAGGGAGTAAATGCACCATTAAAAACACCTGAATTTGAATATGAAGGTATACATCATATTAAATATAGGGCTGATTTAGATTTAAGTAGAGTGTTTACTAATTACGATTATGTAGTCATGGACGTGGGTTACATAAAGGATAGTCCGTATATTACGGAATTTAGAAGGTCGCATGTGAAATGCGTAATTGCTTCTGCTGATGAGTGGAAATTTCATTGGGTTGAGGAATTTTTATTAAGTAATGCCTCTTTAGATGATATAAACTTTCTTATCCCGTGTGGAAGTAAGGATATAGTTAAGGATTTTAAGTCGAGAGTGAAAAAATACGAAGTACATTCAATCCCTCAACAATTGCCATATAAAACAACAAATGAAGGAAATGAATTACATGAATATTTACTTTCGAAATATCAAATTAGCAAAGCTAAGTTGCCAAATAAAATTATTATTCTAACAAGTTTAGTTAGTGTGGCAATAACTGCATTTATTTTCTTTATGTTTACTTAGTCCAATTTAAGCGGAAGGTGGTGAAACCTATTCGTTTAGTTCGAATAGGTAAATAATTGAGTAGTATTCGATTAAAAAAACAAAAAATAGTCTTAATATCAGGTATCTCTGGAGCATTGTTAGCGATAGTAATCGCATGTGTTTTAGGGTACTTCTGGTACAACAAAACACAAGAAAAAGAGCTTGCTTTAAAAGAAGAATATCAAGCTAAAATCCAAGAATTATCATTAGTAGCAGAACAAAGTAATATAGCTTATGCATTAAATCAAAACGTAGCACGAGGAGAGAAAATAACTTCTTCGATGTTAACGGAAGTCTATATACCAAATTTAGCTACATCTCCAGATTTACTTATGGATTTCCAAGTAAATGCAACTAACTACTATGCTCGAACTGATATTACTATGAACAGCTTACTTGTTTCTCCTTTAGTTTATGAGGAAGAATTTGTAGCAAATGATGTTCGTGAAGGTGAGTACGCTGCGATTCAATTACCATCTAAATTAGCTAAAAATGATTTTGTAGATGTGCGTATTCAGTTCCCAAATGGTGAAGATTACGTTGTATTTGGAAAGAAAAGAGTAATGGATGTTTCGGGCGTTACACTTTGGCTAGATGTTGATGAGGCAGAAATACTTTCGATGAGTTCTGCTTTAGTTGATGCTTATATTGAAGAAGGAAAGTTATACGCAATCCGTTATGTAGATGGCGAAATGCAGACAGCTTCTGAAATTACGTATCCTGTAAATAATGCTGTATTAGATCTAATTCGTGTTTCACCAAACATTGTAAATATCGCAAAATTAAATTTAGAAAAACAAAATCGTGCAGCTTTAGAAACGAATATGAGAGAACTAGAAAAAACTGAGCGTGAAAAAGTACGTCAAAAGGAAGCAGAATATAACAGTGTAAAATCGCAACAAGATAAAGAAAAAGCATTAATTGAAGCTAACCAAAGTACAATTTACGATGCTGAAATTGTGAATGAAGATATGGCTGGTACAGTTGGGGGCGGCGAATAATGGTTAAAACTATGCTCTGTGTAGGTTCAAGAAAAAAATGCGATACAGTTATTTTCTTAGCCCATGTTATTTCGAAACAAAATAAAAGAGTTTTAATTGTAGATCATACAGCAAATCAAACTTATAGAGAAGGCTATGTACGGTTAGACAAAGATGAGACTCTATACGATTTGCAAGGCATTGATATTTTAGTAGGCTCCCAAAACTGGTTGGATGTTGAGCGACAATTAAAGTTATATGAAGAAACTACTGTAAATTATGATTTTATATTGTTTGACATTGATTTTGAGAAGGGCCTAGACAATGAATACCCAGTATTTGATGAATGCTTATATATAGGTGATTTCGAAAGAGATCATTTGAATAGAGATGGAAATATGCTTAAAAAGATTAAAGCAACTTATCCGAAGATCCCTATTCGAAGATTAACATTTGCGTCAAAATACAAGATTAATGCAGATTTGATTCATGTTTATTTACCGGATGATTTTAAATGGCATTCAATCCATATGCTCTTTGATGCTGATGAGAGCGTAGAGGAATTAAGATTAACAATCCAATATGAACAAACCATTCCATATAAACTGGTAAACCCTCAGCATAAAGAATTGTTAGAAGGGTTAGTATCAGAATTGTTTCAATTACACACCGAAGAAGTTCAAGAAGGAATGAAGCAGAGTTTCTTCAAGAATATTTTCGGTAAAAAGCAACAAGAAAAACAAAATAAAAATCATACCAAAGAGACTAAAGACCGTCATAAAGGCGAATACGTCCTTGATCGTATTGATTAATTAGAGAGGGGTAGCTCATGGGAAGTTTAATAGTTTCATGGTCTCCGTTTACAGGGCAAGGTAGTAGTAGTACTGTAACCGCGTCATTAGCTGCAATGATAGCTTTAGATACGACAAAAAAAGTATTGTTTACTCATATAAAACCAAGCAAAAGCATAATGGATGAACTGTTTAATACAAGTGATTCAAACAGTATAACTGAAACGGGTATGGATGGTCTTGAAAAATTGATCAAAAGCAAGTTATTAAAGCCCGAAGCTCTTCTAGATTATGTGGATGAAGTTTATACAGGGAAACTAAGTTATTTAAGAAGTGGGACTTTAAATGACAAATCACATCGGGAATATACCAGTAAAATGTTTTCTGCTATTAGTGCAGCTTTAAAAGTGTATGACGTAGTTATAGTTAATGTTAATAGTGGTATTGATGATTTAGGTTCAATGAAACTTATAGAACAAGCTGATACCGTGTTGGTAAATTTACCACAAAGTAAATTTGCGATTGATAAGTTTGTTAATGGTAATTTGATGCCAGAAGAATTAAAAAATCGTAATTTCCACATCATTGTAACCAACTATGATCGTAATGCCGCCTATACAGTTCGTAATATTAAACGCCATATAAAAGTTAAAAATAAAGTATTTGAGTTCCCTTATGATACAGGGTTGAAAAATGCAATTAACTTAGGAAATGTAAGTGATTTTTATTTCCGTTCATTCTCAGTAAAGAAAGGGAAAGATACAGACACACTAATTGAAAGTATTAGGGAAATTAACAAAGCTGTCCTTTTGGAACTGGGTTTAATTGTGGATGGTGAAATGAATGAATAGTTTATTTAATTTATTAATAATCTGTACAATTCTCCTGGCTATTGTTTTGTTTGTACTATATAGAATGCTAACTATGGGAAAACAAGGGATAGCTAAAGAAGCGGTTGAAAAGGAATTGTATAGCTTAAAGAATGTTCAAAGCAATATACAAAATGAAATTTCGAACAAAACATCTATAAACCTTTATAACCAAGGTTACACACCAGATGAGTTTGAGAAGGAAGCACGTCGATTAAATGAGTTAAAAGATGCTTTACGCAATTGTAATACCGGAGACCATTCTTCAAAAACGTATGTTTTAGAATATATGTACGATATTTTGAAAAAGCTCATCCAGTATGACGAGAATACTATTAATTTCACATTACCATTTAATACTCCGGCTCAGTTAACGGTGAAAGAACGTTTTGACATTTTACTACATTTATATTCACAAAAGCATGGTAAAAAGGGCTTTGGATTAATGTTGGAAGAGTACGGGTTGAATAAACCAAGAGAAGACGGGTCCTACTATGTTGATAAAAACGACATTGACATCATCTTTAAAGAGCAAGTAAGGAATATTTCATTTGAAGATAAACTACGGATTATCACACAACGAATTTACTCGCAGTACAAAGGTCTTGGTGTAATCGATGCAATTGCAGATATGTCGATAGATGGTGTATCCGGAGGGCTATCAGGGTTGCCTAATAAAGCTGAAAATATGGATGATGATGAATTAATCATTAATAGGTCAAAAGATTCCTCAAATGGATTAGATTCAATTTGGGTAATGTTCCAAGGTAATTCAATCCATTTACGCTTTTTAGAATTTGAAAGCGAGGCCGAATTACGAAGAGTTGTTCAAAATGTATATAAATATAATGCACCAGGACAGTTATCAGAAACGAGGCCGTATATTATCAACGAAAGAGCTGACGGTTCACGCGTTACTGTAGCGCGTCCACCATTTGCAATTGCTTGGGCTTTCTTTATTCGAAAAAAATACGATTCAAAAAAAATAGAATTAGAAACACTTATTACAGGTGAAAATGCGGAATTAGCAATTGATACAGTACGCTTTTTAATGCGAGGTGAACGAACAACTGGCTATACCGGCGCACAAGGTAGCGGGAAGACGACATTACTAACGTCAGCTATTGGAGAAATTCATCCCGCGCGTAACATAAGAACAGTGGAGACTGCGTTTGAATTAAACTTAAGATCAATTTATCCGAAGAGAAATACTTTATCATTCCAAGAAACTGGAAATATCACAGGTCAAGATGCGCTTGACTTTCAAAAGAAAACAGATGGTCATGTACCAATTCTAGGTGAGGTAGCTACACATGAAGTTGCCAGTCAGATGGTCCAAGCAGCACAAGTGGCCAATATGACATTATTCACGCATCACGCAAAAACAGCAGATGCACTAATAGGGGCAATAGCAAATTCCTTAAAACAAACGGGTGCTTTTAAAGATGATATTGGTGCTGAAAGACAAGTAGCAGAAGTTATTGAGTTCAACATTCATTTAAAGCAGGACTATGACGGGACACGATATGTTGAACGAATTACAGAAATTATTCCTATTGAAGCAAAGCAAGAGGATATAGAAGAAATTAATAACATTAAAGATGAAGATGAGAGATTACGAAAGCTCCAAATAATTCATCTGCAAAAATCAATCAATACTAAAACATTTATTACAAAGGATATTGTTGTATTCCGTGATGGGAAATATCAATCAGGTGAAATGATAACTTCTAAGAAAATTGAAGAAATGAAAAACCAAATGTCACCGGAAGATACGATAGCTTTTGATGAAATGCTTGCTCATTGGTGGAGAAAGGCGGAATAGTGAATGGATATTAAACAATTTATTCTGCCATTATCAATTGTATTTCTAGCTGTAGCGTTAATAGTCACAATTTATGTGGTCTATGAAACAAAAAAACAACGAAAAAAAGCTAGTGCCATTGTAAAAACGAAAAAATCAACTAATCAAAGCCTTAATGTAATCTACTTAAAATCGTATAACTCTTTAATAAAATTAAAATTATTTAAAAGTCCATTACTGAAAATACGAAAAAAAGTAGAAACGATTGCTGTATATGATGATATGGAGATTCGTCGACAAACGATGAAAATATTTTTCCGATTTGCAGCCATAATTATTGGGGTATTGTTATTACTTATGTTAATTCGTCCTGGTTTATTGTTTTCGTTTTGGATTTTAGTCGGGATTATGTTCTTTATTGGATTAATGACGGATCAGTTTATTTACAAAACAGAGATGAAGCTGTTAAACCAATTAAAATATTACAACGGGCGAATAAGACACTACTACCAACAAACACATATGGTAGATGAAGCTGCCTATGAAGCTATTGCAGATGTTGGCCCTGAAATGAAAGTACAAGCTACAAAAATCCATAATATTTTGATGAGCGTTAATCCCGATGAAGAACAAGCTAAATATGAAGAAATAGCACCAACAAGGTTTTTAAAAGTTATTTCAGGCTTAATGGTTCTCGTAAAAGATAAAGGAGACATTATTGATAAAGAAAAAGGTAGTGCTTTTACAAGAGGTATAAGTGCTGTCACAAAAGAACTCAACTTAGAAATTATGTACCGTTCAAAATTAGCACATAGAATGAGGTTCTTAGCTGGCATGGCCTTAACGCCAATTTTCTTATCACTGCCAATTCAAAATCATACAACGAAAATGTTTCCAGTAATACAGAAATTCTATGAATCTAGGACAGGCTTAATTGCTGCAGTATTAATTTATACATCAGCTGTAGGAGTGTATCTCCTCATTCGGAAACTTAAAGCTGTAGGAGAAACAAAGTATAAAGTAATAAACCAAAACCGTTGGGAAAAATGGAGTTTAGAAAAAATACCTTATCTTGAAAAGTTAATGTTGGCCATTGGTCCAAAACATAATACGAAAAAGTATGCGAAGCGGTATCAGTTACTTAAAGATGCTAACTCCGCGCCTAAAGTTACATGGTTAACTCTACGTCAAACTGTACTAGCATTAATAACTGTAATTGTATTGGTAGCGGTATTATTGTTTGGTCATTCAAGAGAAGAACACGCAATTCTTTATAGCGTGTTACCTGATTCTATTATTAGTGGTAATTTAACCCCTGACGAATATGACGAATATGTAAAGCAAACTGAGTTTGACCGGAACTTTGTTTTTGACTTACAGAGTCGTGATGGTTTTACGATGAAAGAAATTCAAGAGGAATTAAAAGTATATTTCGGTGTTGATGAAGTTACAGACCGAAAAGTAACAACTGCTTATGATCGTATTATGAAAAAATATATAGCTATAGAAAATGCATTTTTAAAATGGTGGGAATTTTTAATTATCTTAATAGTCGCGGTTGTAGTATGGCAAACACCTCTAGTTGTTTTGAACTTACAAAAGAGCATGAGACTAAAAGATATGGAAAATGAGGTACACCAATTCTTAACAATAATAAGCATTTTAAGAGAGTTTAATACGATTACATCTTACAGCTTACTAGTTTGGTTGGAAAGGTTTGCTGTGACGTTTAAAGCGCCACTACAAGTAGCTATCCAAAACTACGATAGTGGTCCAGAAGAGGCTTTAAAACGCCTTGCCGAAGATAATAACTTTGATGCTTTTAAACAAATAATCGAGCGTATGCAGTTAGCGCTAGTGCGGTTAAATGTTAAAGAGGCATTTGAAGATATTGATATAGAACGAGAGTTTTATCTTGAACAACGTGTTGAATTTAACGAACGTTCTATAAGTAATAAAGCTTCAATTTCAAGTATGCTTTCATTTTTACCTGCTGGTTTATTAATATTACTTTATTTTGTAGGACCAATACTTTATATGAGTATTACAGAAATGTCCAACTTAATGAAAAATTTGTAATGATGAGCCATTGAAAGGTGGGATGCGAAAAGGCACAAACGTTAATTAAGAAATTTAAAAATTTAAAAATAAAAATCAAATTTGGAACAGGAGTGTTTATTAATGGATCAACCTATAATTAAAGGAGTTCTTATCGGAGTTGGACTATTCTTATTAGTTGGTGTTTTAACAATCGGTATTATCGCTTATAACATCGGACAAGATAGTTCAAAATCATCTACGCAAGAATTGACATCAATTACAACAGATATGCAGGAACAAAAATACTTAATTTATGACAATATGGAGTTATCAGGTTCTTCTGTAATGAATGCAATCAAAAAAATGGAAAACGACGGTAATGGTCAAAAAATTTCTATTTTAGTTCAAACTGGTTCGGCTGCTAGTTATAAAGATACATGGTACTATAATACATTCTCTGGCGGAACACCACCAAACGGTGTAAACATTGGTTTTGGTAATGGTGGAGAATTACAAAAAGGCGGAACTGTTGAGACTAATTTAAACAATGCCTACGATGTAAGTGCTCAACAATATATTAATCCTACAGGGCAATTTAGAGGCTATGTATACCGTGATAAAAACAATGCTATTCGTGCAGTTGTATTCTCACAAAAATAAAACCTTTAGTTAGGAGGGAGAAGGACGACGAATAAGAACCGTCGTCCTTCATTTCTTATGGATCAATTATACGAAGAATCTTTTGATATTTACCTCGGTACATTTTTTGCGATTGCTGCGCTAAGTTTAATTCTTTATATTAATCCCATGATGAAACAGGGGATTGATGCACTCCCTACAAATGAAACAGTTTATGTGGAAAGTGAACAACCATTACGCGAAGAACTATGGACAGGTGCACAAGTAAAATACTTACTTTGGGATATTGAAACAGTAAATGTACCAGTATATGTTGGGGGAGTTCAGTTCAATGATTTGAATGATGTTAGAGAATTAATCCAGTATATATACCCGACTACACAATATCGTATTACTACTCAAAAAAATCAAAAAGGTATCGTTACAAGTATTCAATTTACCATATCGTAAGGGAGTGTTTTGGCATGTCTAATAGTGTTCAACTATTTTTTCTGACAATAATTGCTGTAGTAGTTATTACATTAATACCAGCGTATCAAACGGCTGTTAAACAAGATGATTTAGCGCAGCAAGTCGCTTATACCGAAACAACAAAGTTTGTTGATTCAGTAAGAACAAAAGGTTATCTGACACCTCAAATGTTAGAAGAATATAAAAGTAAAATAGAAATAGGTTCGTATGTTTATCGTGTAGAAATTGTTCACGAGAAGAAAATGTATAACCCTGTCTTTACAGATCCTAAAGACTCTTCAACGTTTACAGGGGAATATTTAGTACAATATGATGAGTTCCATACAAAACAAATAGAAGATTATCTTTATAACAGTGGGAAAGATATAAAAACAGTTAAGTACAAGATGTCCGAGGGTGACTTTTTCACGGTTAACATTAAAAATATAAACACAACAATGTCTACAATTTTACTAGATGCCTTTCAGGGTATAACAAGCGGAAATACGTCAGTGATTAACGTACCCTATGGAGGGATGATTATTAATGAAAATTACTAATGCCCTTTTCTTTTTCTTTATTATATTGTTGCCTTTTCTATTTTATTGGATTTTTCAAACGCAAGATATTAGAGCTTATAGCAAATTAAATAAGCAATATGATGGAGCGTTAACTACAGCTGTGCAAGATGCTGCAATATCACTAAAAATTAACGCTACACCAACTAATGAATATGAATATACCTCAAAAAAGTTTTCTAATATTAACAAAGAAGCTTCTTACGAGACGTTTATTCATACACTTTCTACTAATTTTGGCGTTCAATCAAAGAATACTAAGATATCATTAGAGTATTACGTTCCAGTATATGGAGTAGTAGAGTATGACGGATTCTCTGTAGCAAGGTTTGAACGTGTTGGGGAGTCTGTTCTACGTGTATGGCAACCTAAAAAGCCATTTACATATACAGATGCTAGTGGTAATATCTTTAAATTCACATTAGATGATCATGTTGAGATATATGATGTAGTTACTGATGCACATACCCCAGAATGGCGAGAAGGAACTCGCGCGGAATTAGCAAATGAATCAATGATATTACTATTAAGAGATCCTGAATTATTTGATGAAATTCGTCGTCAAACCATTGTAAGACAGGTTGAAGGTATTATAGAAAATGAAATAAATCATCATAATTTATTAATGTCTACAATGGGTATTACTTATAAGTTTGCATTACCTTTAATTACAGAAGAACAATGGTATAACACAATCGATGATGTAGGTATTATCGCCTTAATTCAAGGTTATCCAGTTCACAGGCTAGAGCGTGTATATAATCAATTTGCCTTTGCTGGAAGTAGGTTAATACATCAACCTAGAATTTTTGCTACTACTTTAAATGGTGGTGAGCGAGTTTTTTGGGATGAAAGATGTGATTACGATTATGATGTAAAAGAAATATATACGTCTAAAGCTAATGCGGCCAAGTCTGGATATAAGGAAAAAGTTTGTAACTTTTGATTTTGTTGTTTGTTTAATTTCATAAATATGGTATAGTTTTCAATATAAACGAAAAGTAAATACTTATTGAAAAAATCGGAAGAACCGACATTTTGCCAAAGGGCGAAGTGTCGGTTCTTTTTTTCATATAAGTAACTAGGGAGGATAAAATGGCGGAACAAAAAGGGAAAAGAAAATCGTTTATTCAAACGGATAAAGCGAAGAAAATGTTAATTGCAAGTATGGCAGCTGCAAGTGTAACCGGTGTTGTGGCTGTTACAGAGCAAGGAGAAAAAGCCGAAGCAAGTATAAAGTATTATTATGACAAGTATGCAACTGTCTCGGATAGTACAAATAACCCGTCACTAACAACGGGGAGTAGGTGGGTAGACAAAAGGTCATCTGAATTGTTGTACGATTCATTACTTCCTATGGAACAAGTTGGTGGAAATTATAATTTTGATACAAATAGTGGAACACCTTCCTATATTAGTTTAACAGGAGAAACTACTATTATAGGGAAATATATGTTACTTTCGCCTACAACCATGGCTTATTTTAATTACTTTATTGGCACTGACTACGAAACAAAACAGTGGGTATATAACGTAATCATTTATTCTACAAGCCCTGTAAGTACATCAATCTCGTATTCAAGAGGGGCGTTATCACAAAGCAACATAATAGCAGAAAACGGCACATACCCTGAAAACGGGAGACACTCTGATGGTTTTTGGTATGTACGTAAGGGATTAGCAAATACTGCGCCAACTATACCGACTCTAACTGTCCCAACTACTCAATTCGAACATGATGATAAGCATATCATTGGGTGGAATGCAACCGATGCTGAAAGTGATCCAATAACTTATACACTACAAGCCTCTTACGATAATGGAGTGTGGGAAGACATTTATACGGGTACTGCACGTTCATTCGAATATACAGTACCGAATAATAAAGGAAATAGTGTGAAGTTCCGGGTGAGTGCAAGTGATGGCAGTTTATCATCTACGAGCGCGGAATCTGCTTCTAAATCCATTCGTGAAGTGATGTATTATTGGAATAAATATACTGTTGTTAATAAAGGAGATGGATTTACTTCATTTTTATGGGCGAAAGGGACATTTATACAAGCATTACAAGCAGGAGTTAATGCTTATACTCATGGTGCGATAAATTCTGACGGTTATTGGTACGAACGTGGGCAACGTGTATTATTAGAAGATGTCACACCACCAATCATTGAAATCACTGAACAAACAACACAAGCACCAACATCAAAAGTAACGGTTCGAACACATGATTTAGGAACAGTACAAACGGTGAAGTGGGCACCGGGTACTCAAAATGTATCTTATTTCGCTTCAAATGGTACGGTAATTGGTACAGGGCAAACAACAGAATCCAGTTTTACAGTAAATGCCAATGGCATTTACACGGTTTATGCTGTGGATGATAAAGGAAATAAATCGGTACAAACAATTACTGTAACAAAGGTAAATACACCACCTACTGTACCGGTGTTAAAAGTACCTACTGTTCAGTTTGAACATGGTGATAAGCATTTAATAGAGTTTAGTTCGACAGATGCCGATAATGATGTTTTAACATATACATTAGAGGCAAAATATAACGGAGATACTGACTTCTCAGTAGTTTACAGTGGAGCATCTAAGGTATATGAATATACTGTTCCTTCTGATAAAACGTCAGTTGAGTTTAGAGTAAAGGTTACGGATGGAAAGGAAACAACAGCTTATGCAACGGCACCAAGCAAATCTATTCGTGAGGTTATGTATTATTGGAGTAAATACAATAATATTTTGGTGCCAGGTGCGGCTACTGTTAAGTGGGACGAGAGTACAAGTTATCGTTCAAGTTCGCCGGGGAATGGAGAGGGTTCGTCGTTTGTACCGTTATATGATTCTTACGAAATATATAACGGGAGAGTTAGAGGTACAGGAACACTTGTTAATCCACAACATGGATTGTTATTAACAACAGGTACTTTTTACACACTCGATGGGAAGAAATTATATTTTATAGAAGCTAATCTTAATCGTTCCGAGTATATAGCATATGAAAATTATACAATTCAATATGCCTCTTCAACTAATAGGAAAGGCAGTCTTACAGAAACTAATATTCAAGCAGGAGCTACAGCATATACTCACGGAGTATTAAATTCGGATGGTTTTTGGTACGAGCGAGGACAACGAGTTCTTTCAGATGATATTACACCACCAATTATTGAATTGACTGAACAAACAACACCAGCTCCAACGTCAAAAATCACAGTAAAAACACATGATTTAGGAACGGTACAAACCGTGAAATGGGCGCAAGGAGAACGAGATATCTCTTACTTTGCTTCAAATGGTACGGTAATTGGTACAGGCCAATCTGTAGAAACTGACTTTACAGTAAATGCTAATGGTGTGTATACAGTCTATGCGGTTGATGATAAAGGGAATGCAGCTGTTCAAACCATTGATGTTACGAAAGTCAATACGCCACCTGTTGTCCATTCAGTACAATCAACGGACCCGTTCAATGTTCTGGATGCAACAACGAACCTAAAAATAAAAGGGGTAGTCAGTGATGTAGATGGACAACCATTAACCGTTACAGCTACGTATAATGGGCAAACAGCAACAGGTAATGTCAATGGAGACTCTTACGAGCTAGAACTTTTAGGTAGTGCGTATACAAAAGGTTTCTATACAAGTCCAATTAATGTAGTTGCGAATGATGGGTATGCGGATAGTGAAACGGTCACATTAAATAATCATGTAATTATTCGGGTGGATAATGCGTCTGATTATATGAACGATTTAAACGGGCATACAACGAATGCGAACAGTTACACATCAGCACAACACCAAGCCTTTTATAACGCTTATGAAGCCATACCTGTTTATGAAGCACAACGCTCGCCGGCGGCGTTACAAGATGTCACAACAAAATTAAATGCCCTCAAAACATTAACGACTGCACAAAGCGACACATTAGCGAAATGGCAAGAACGCATTGACGTTGTAACAGCAACGTTAGCGGTAGAAAAAGCGGAATCTACTTTAATTAAAGCAGATTTTGACCAAGCAACAAGTTTAGTAGAAGCACTTATTGAGCCGACAAACCAAAATGGACTAGCACCACGATTAGAGGAATTGGCACGTTATCATACGGCAGATGAAGCTATTACAATGATGGCTACTGAAATTACAGCTGCTCGTTCAGAGTCTCGCTCGATTAATCCATCGTTAGTCAATTGGACAAAAATTAATGAAGCACAAGCACATGTGAATGTTGTGACAAATACTACGAACAAAGCGGCTCTCAATGCCCGTTTAAAACAAGTCATTAAAGACTTTATGGGCGTAAAAGGAGACGTAACAACCGAGGATTTAGGGCAATTAGGTGCTACGGATGTGAAGGAAGATTTAGGCGGTTTCTATGATGAATATGGGGACATCTTCCAACCGTTAGACGAAAACGCCCAACACCTAGTTAATTTTGTTAATGCACTACAAGAAGTAATGGCACACTTAACACCAACGAAAGTGAATGCTTTCCATTCAGTAGTAGACGGATTGCCATCGGCAATTCAATCGAAGTTAACACCTGTGGTCTCGGCCATTGACGAACTTTTAGTCTATCGCCAAACATTCCTTACTTCAACTGCAACCGAAGGTGCTCTCTATGCGAAGGTGAACGCAGTGGATTTAGATTTAACGAATGCGTATATGGTAGATATGGTACAAGCCATGAAAGAAGTTATCGAGTATAACGAAGTGGACTTTGACCAACAACCAAGTGAAACCGAAAAAGCAGAAGGGCAAAAGGAACTTGAGGATCTTTGGACGGGCCAATTAAAAACGGATTTACAAGATTATCTGAATAATGGTATTCCTGATATTGTGGTATCGGGGGATATTTACAGCTACATTACGGATGGGACATTGACGATTGAAGGTACGATTGTTGATGATAATCCAACTCATACGGTAAAAGTGACTGTGAATGGTACGGAAAAAGAAGTCACAACCACAAACGGTCAATTCTCGTTGAGCTTTACAAATGTTACACCAGGATTAAATACGGATGCGATAAAAATTGTGGTGAATGATAGCTTAACGAATAAGCGCATTACGGTTCGAAACAAACCTGTTGTTATGGTATCGGATGTGGCATTCTTTACGCAATTTGTGCAAGCACTAGAAGTAGATAAAGCATTATCGTTTGACCAAATGCCACCGGCACTTATTACAGACCTATACACACTTTTCAACAAAGTCACAGGGATAACGGTAGATACTGGAGATCGTACAATCCGAGATGTAGTAAAAGAAGCTGAAACATTAAGTAGTCAGTCCGAAGGACAATTAGAAACATTGGTGAAAAATTACATTAACGATATGCGTTTAGAGTGGTTATTCAATAACTATTTAGTAGCCAATG
>DEQI01000183.1:1087-2672 GCA_002360295.1 Planococcaceae bacterium UBA3370 | reverse complement strand
TAAAACTGCATTTCATTCGATTGGAAATAGTCTGGGATATTAATTAAATAAATCCCGGCTTCTTCTGGATTTAAGGAAATAGATATGACACGTTTTGAGTTTGTTTCTACCAGATCAATACGACTTATACCATGCCCTTCTTGGACAGCAACAACCCGCCGGTTAGCACCAGCTTCTTGAAAAATAAGCTGTCTTCCCCACTGTGAGCTTAACCAAGTATAGCCTCTATCGTTTTTGGAAAAACGAGCTAAACCATTTATTCCATTTCCTAAATCAACTAGCACATAACGTTCATCACCAAAAGTTGCTGCATATGAAAAGGTAGCTTTTGTTGAATCGATTGTCGGCTCATCGAATGTTGAAATAGACTGCTGTAATAATGTCGTTTCATCATATGCATAGTGACCGCTTTTCGGTATTAAAATTAAAAATAGCACTAAACAAAGAACACTAATTTGAATAGCTGCAAAGAAATAATTTCGATTTCCTCGCCAATTGCTATAAAGTAAGAAAGAGAAAAACCCTAAAAAAACGAGTAAACTAATAATTTCTAATGGTTCCATATAAAATAACCGTAGCTTAGGACTTCGCTTTTCCTCTAAGCTCGACATATAACGCTCATTATAGCTTTCTCGCATTGTTTCAACTAACTCAGGGGCATATTCTGTTAATTCCTTAAATGTTTGCACTTGAGGGATCTTTAGTGCAACATTGGGCTCTTTTACCCATAAGTACATATAATGAAGTAACTCGTTTAATGCGAGCTTTTCATTTGCTGTTAAAGTAGGAGAACGAAAGAAAATACTATGTCCGCTTTCAATGGCTCGTTGCAATAACCAATCACTATTCGCTAAATATTGAATGGTTGCTTGCTCTTTTTGTTCACTATTTACTACCTTTAAAAATGCATGCCATCGTTCCATAGTTGCTGTTTCTACAGAGTTTTGTGCGTGAATTGAGGAAAGAGAAACATTTAATTCCGTATGAGGATTGCGTAAAAGAGAAAATGTTAACAAAATTACACAGCAAGTAACTAGTATCGTAGCAAAAAAAGGCAGCCAATTTTTTCGTTTACTATGTATATTTGCTATAATTTCTTCTTTTTTCCGTTCCGATAATATCTGCTCTTTATAAGCATTTCTTAACGCTTCACGAATTGGATCTTTCATCAGCCTCTCCTCCTTCAATTAGTGTTACACCTAGCATTTGCCGCGCGCGACGTAATCTTGTTTTCACCGTATTAATAGGTAGCGCTAACACTTGACTCACTTCTTCTAAGCTCAGCTCTACAAAATGAAACAGCACTAGCACTTCTTTATATTTTCTCGGTAAATTTTCGATTGCAGTCACCAGATATAACTGTTCATCTTTTTCTATAAACTCTGTTTCTGGTGTTGTCGTTGTTTTCAGTAGTTTTTGAAACAACTCAGTTACAACTATTTTTTTATATTTCCAGCTTGCTAAATAGTCGTGGCATACATTGACGGCTATTCGATACAAATATGTTTTCACTGAAGCTTGCCCACGAAATTTTGCGTGGGAATGATAGTAGCGAATAAACGTATCTTGTGTTAAATCCTCTGCT
>DEQI01000183.1:0-907 GCA_002360295.1 Planococcaceae bacterium UBA3370 | reverse complement strand
AAAAAGGTCGTTATACGTTTGGCTTCTATAACTTCTGAAAACCACCTTAACTACATATATTAAATGAGTTTCTGTTGTTCGAAAATGATTTAATGGAGGTGACTACATAATGGATATTTTGACAATGGATTTTTTTACCGGCTTGTTATCCATCATAATGATTGACTTAGTACTTGCAGGAGATAATGCCCTACTAATTGGACTAGCCGCCAAGAGCTTACCACGGCATCAACAAAAAAAGGTCATTATTTGGGGATCAATTGGCGCCATTTTTATCCGCATTATACTCACTTTGGTTGCATTAAAGCTGTTACAATTTAATGGAATTCTTCTCGCCGGCGGAATATTACTCGTCTATATTTCATTCAAACTGTTATTAACTGAGGATAATCATGAAATGAAATCTTCTAGTCGAAACTTTTGGGGCGCATTGTGGACAATCTTACTAGCAGACGTATTAATGGGTATGGATAATATTATTGCGGTAGCTGGAGCCGCACATGGTAACTATTTATTAGTCATATTCGGTTTAATGGTTTCCATTCCAATCATCGTCTGGGGTAGTACTTTTATAATACGATTAATGGAGAAATTCCCGATTATCATAACGGTAGGTGCTGGTGTTTTAGTATGGACAGCATCCAAAATGATCGCAAAAGATGCTTATATGGCACCCATCTTCTCTAATTCACAGCAATTGTATTTATTTGAAACGATGCTAGTAGTGTTCGTTATTTTAATCGGTTCTTTTTTAAAAGGGAAAAAACAACCAAGTTCCTCTACTAAGTAAAAAAGTAAACCTGTATCTAAATAAAAATTTTGCCCGTCAAATACAAAAAAGACTAACTACTAGTAGGTTTATTCCTGCTAGTAGTTAGTTTTTCAGCACATTTATGCTTGTATTTGA
>DEQI01000151.1:10375-11450 GCA_002360295.1 Planococcaceae bacterium UBA3370 | reverse complement strand
CTTCAAAAATCCTCCCCTATCAAATAGAGCATATTGGCAGTACAGCCATAGTCGGTATGAAAGCCAAACCAATACTCGATATATTAATTGGAATAGACAACTATTTGACGATCGACCTTGATTTTGAACAAACACTTCGTTCAATCGGCTTTTATCGTCTACGTGTCGAGAGACCTAATGAAGTGGTGTTTGCGAAATTCAAAGATGAAACGTTTGAAATCAAAACACATTACATCCACGTCGTCAATTATCAAGATGAGCTTTGGGAAAACCTGATTTTCTTTAGAAATTATTTAAATGATAACGCAGATGCAAAACTTGAATATGTTCAATTAAAAGAACGATATTTAGCGAGCCGAACAACGGGAATTAATGACTATACGAATTCCAAAAAAGATTTTGTCGAACATATTTTTTCAAAAAGGAATCAAGGAGGAAAGTGAATGAAATTTTATCATTTTGCGACGAACAAAGGTGATCATATTACTCATTTCCAATCAAATTTCTTCATAAATAAAGTACTCCGTTTAAATACCGAATCACAAATTGTTTTGATGACATTAGAGGAAGAAGGCATAATCGGTTATCACCAAGCAGTCGTTCCACAATTATTAGTCGTGTTAGAGGGCGAAGGATATGTTCGAGGCAATTCGAATGACTACACTCTCTTAAAAAAAGGCGATGCAGTGCTATGGGACAAAGACGAATGGCATGAAACGAAGACGAAAACGGGATTAATCGCTTTAGTCATCGAAAGCAAGGAAATCAATATCAATAATGTTTTAATGGATGAGTTAGTCAATTAATTATAATCTTCATGTAAGTTCGACTCCAAACTAAAAAAGCTCGGTTTCTACTATAAAGTAGCACCGAGCTCTAACTCTTTTAGCCTAGTTCAATCTTTGACTAATCATATCGTAAATGTATTTTGCTTGATCAAACTCTGGTTGCAAAGTGAATGCTTGCTTTAAATGGTACATCGCATCTTCTGTTTTGTCAGTCGATACCGCATACAGCACTCCTAAATTATAATGGGCATCTGCATTATTCCAGTCTTCATCAATAACAAATTGCA
>DEQI01000151.1:0-10315 GCA_002360295.1 Planococcaceae bacterium UBA3370 | reverse complement strand
GCTAAACGAATTTGAATATCGTTCGGAGCTAGTTCAGCCGCGCGTTGCATATAAGGTAATGCCAATTTATATTTTTCATCACGCTCGAATGATTTAGCTAGCATATAAAATGCATCCGCTCCTTCGATACCATATTCAATTGATTTTTGATAAAGCTTGGCGGCTTCAATATAGCGCTCTGCATTATAATATAAATTCGCTAAGCCGTAATAAGCCGTAGCTGCTTTTTCATCAACGGTAATAGCTTTTTGAAAGAATCGTTCTGCACGCTCTGTATCATTTAAAGTGGCTAATAGGTTACCAAAGTTCACATAACCAAGTGCTTCATTTGGCGCTTCTTCAATTGCTTGCGTAAAAAATTGTGCAGCATCCTCATATCGTTTTTCTTTAAAAGCTAGAATTCCTTGTTCATTAAAAGTCATACAGATCTCCTCTAACATAGCAAAAGACTACTCGGGAGAGCAGCCTTTGCCAATTTGTCATACTACTTATCCAACATAAGTTAATTTTTCATTATTTTTAAATACCTCGTCTATCGTACCTCCACCTAGGCACACTTCACCGTCATATAGAACAACAGCTTGACCTGGTGTAATCGCACGAACCGGCTCAGCAAACTCAATGTATGCTGTACCGTCCTCTCGCAGTTCCACCGTAACGGGTGAATCTTCTTGACGGTAGCGGAATTTCGCCGTGCAGTTAAACTTCGTAGGCATTTCTTTATTTGTAGTAAAGCTCATTTTCACTGCAGATAATGCTGTTGAATATAGCGCATCATGATGGAACCCTTGTCCAACATATAATACATTGCGCTCTAAGTCTTTTCCTAACACAAACCAAGGCTCCCCGTCGCCACCAATACCTAAGCCGTGACGTTGACCTAATGTGTAGTACATTAATCCATCATGCTTCCCTTTCACTTCACCATCAAATGTTTCCATATTGCCCGGCTGTGCTGGTAAGTATTGGCTAAGAAATTCTTTGAAATTGCGTTCGCCGATAAAGCAAATTCCTGTTGAATCCTTTTTCTTTGCCGTAGCAAGCCCAGCTTGTTCTGCAATTTTACGCACTTCTGGCTTTGGTAAATGTCCAATCGGGAACATCACATGCTTTAATTGCTCTTGTGACAATTGATTTAAGAAATATGTTTGATCTTTATTATTATCAATTCCACGTAGCATGTGTACTTCACCGTCACGCTCTTCAACACGCGCATAATGCCCTGTAGCTAGGTAATCTGCCCCTAAATTCATCGCATGCTCTAAAAATGCTTTGAACTTAATTTCTTTATTGCACATAACATCTGGATTCGGTGTACGGCCCGCTTTATATTCTTCAAGGAAATACGTAAATACTTTATCCCAATATTGTTTTTCAAAGTTTACTGCATAATAGGGTATACCGATTTGGTTACATACTGCAATAACATCTTCATAGTCCTCAGTAGCAGTACATACACCATTTTCGTCTGTGTCATCCCAGTTTTTCATGAAAATACCGATTACATCGTAACCTTGTTGTTTTAATAAATACGCAGCTACTGATGAATCTACACCGCCAGACATCCCGATAACAACTCGAATTTTTGACGGATCTCTTGTTTCTACCATTTGTTCTTCACCTTTTCTTAGACAAAATCGCGTAAAAGGCGCGAAGTCTTTATTTTGTTACATTTACTATTATATATTATTTCACTAGTCGTTTGACAATTTCTGCGGTACGTTTTCCTGCCTCGATTACTAACTCGTCAGTTAAGCCCTCTCCAAAGCTAAAACGGATGGCACTTCGAAGGACAGGAGATTCTTTACCAAACATCGACACTAATACATGAGACGGATCAATCGAACCTGCTGTACATGCAGATCCGCTAGAAACGCATACACCAGCCATATCTAAATTGATTAAAAATGACTCGACATCTGTGCCAGGGAACGTCACATTTAAAACATGCGGTAGTACAGCTTCACTATGTCCATTAACAGAAAAATCAATGTTCGCAAGCTCAAATTGTTCGATTAAGAGGGCTTTATAATGTGCATATTTTGTACGCTTTTCCTCTCGATTTGACGTCGCCAATTCAGCAGCCTTCGCAAAACCAATTGCTGCAGGTATATTTTCTGTACCAGCACGACGTTTTTTCTCTTGTGAACCTCCGTAAAGAAGGCTATCTACTTTTGTCCCTGTTTTCGCATAAAGAAAACCAATTCCTTTTGGTCCGTTAATTTTATGACTAGAAACACTCAGTAAATCGACCCCAAGTTCTCCTACATTGAGCGTTTCTATTCCAAATGCCTGTACTGCATCTGTATGAAATGTAGCTGAGTGGTTTTTTAATAGCGCTCCAATTTCTTGGATTGGTTGAATCGTACCGACTTCATTATTACCGTACATAATTGTAACTAAAATCGTATCCTCTGTTAATGCTTTCTCAACATCACGAACAGCAATTCGACCTGTGCTATCCACAGGTAAATACGTTACTGTAAAGCCCTCAGATTCTAATTTTTCACAAGCATGTAAGACCGCATGATGCTCAATCTCCGTTGTAATAATATGCTTTCCTTCGTGCTGACGCGCATACGCTGTCCCGAAAATGGCCATATTATCTGCTTCTGTTCCACCGCTTGTTAAAATAATTTCAGTAGGTGTAGCACCGATTTGTTTTGCCAAAATTGTACGAGCCGCATCTAAATGCTTTCTCGCTTCACGCCCAACTGTATGGATACTTGATGCATTGCCATACACCGTTGCCATGGCAGCTGTCATTTCTGCTAATACGTCTTTTGCCATTGGTGTTGTCGCGGCGTGATCAAGATAAATTGTTTCCATTCTGTAAAACTCCCTTAAATATAGAACATGTAGCCTTCTCCAGGCTCAGATGATTCCGTATATTGTGCTAAATCTTCAAGATTTGTCGTGTCTAATACATTTTTCACTGCATCTCGAATACGCATCCAAAGTTCTCTTTGTGGTGCTTCTTCATCTTCGATTCCTTCTACCGGTTGAATCGGACCTTCAAGAACACGAATAACGTCAGCAGCAGAAATCTCCGCTGGTGGGTTAGCTAACATATAACCGCCATATGCACCACGCACACTTTTTACTAAACCTGCATTACGAAGCGGTGATACAAGTTGCTCTAAATAAGCTTCTGAAAGCTCCTTTTCTGCTGCAATCTTTCGAAGTGGCGTCGGGCCTTCCCCGTAATGCTTTGCTAACTCAATCATAATCGTTAATCCATAACGACCCTTTGTAGAAATTTTCATTATAACACCTCTATTGTTCTAGTCCATTTATATGCTCAAGTATATCATATATCCTTTTATTCCACTCGGAAATGATTACATCTTTTAAACATTTTGAAAGGCAAAGCTCGATTTATGTAAAATTAAGGTCGTGAGTTTATGACTAAAACACACGGATATTTAGTTTGTGGTAAAATTTCCTAATAGGAGATGATTCCATTGTTCGATGAAATGAAAAGTACGATTAATCATTTGGAGGATACTGAATTCATGCTTACATTATCAAAACTCCAATCAGGAGGAATAACATGGAAACTTTCGGCAGACGCAATTATGAACTAAATTATTGGAAAAGAACTGGAGCCTATGCCGTCATTCAAAATGATCAACAACAATTTTTATGTGTTGAGGATTTGAACGGACATTTGTTTTTAGTTGGTGGGGGTATAGATGTAGGTGAGTCTCCTGAATCTGCTTTGTTAAGAGAGAGCATTGAGGAAACGGGTTATAAAATTCGAATTATCGAGTTGATAGGAAAGGCTGAAAGACATTGGGTTTCTAAAAAAAATCCAAATGATTCTCAGCATAATATCGGAATATTATACGTTTGTGAACTATTAGAAAAAATTACGGAACCAATCGAAAAAGAACCCATGCGCTGGGTTGATTTTAATGAGTTAGAAGAGCATCTTTTCCACAAACATCATTTATACTTAATAAAACAACACTTAAATATTTAATTAATATAGGACTTATACATTTTGTATGTCTTTTTAGTTAGGGGGCGTAAATAGTTGATGTAGTTGCAGTAGTTAGGTTTATACTTCACATTGCATAATATCATGTATATTTCTTAACATGATAAATCCGCATACATATCACTTTAAATCTTGAGTTAACTGTAATTAACTGTTCTGTAAATTAGATTTTATAATTACTTCTTATAAAAAAATACATCACTCATATGCAAATGATGTACTAGTTTTTAAATTATATATGCCATTAAGTGTAAGATTCACTTATCTTTAATTGACTAAGTAGGTATGATTTTTTGTATCTATATTAGGACAAGGTTCCATTGAAAATCAGTCCGCCACCATTTATTTTAATTATTTTTAAACGATTTGTTTTTTTGATAAAGATCGACTTATATTGCTTTTTACCATTTTGATCAATAATAGTTAGAACACGTTTTTCCTCGTTATCTGTTTCCGTTTCAAAGGTATAGTCTTGGTTATCCATTTGTTCAACAATTTTATTGTACTCTGGTAACGAAGCCCATTCACTATCGTTTACAGCTTCATTGGATGGATCTTCATTCATCTCTTTTTGCTGTTGATCGTCTTGTTGATTTGTTAGCTCATTTGCTTGCAAGGATTCCTGATTGTTGTTGACAACTTCGCTATTCGTTTTAACTTCTTCCTTATCACTACAAGCTGTTAATATGGCCATTGCAGTAATTATAGTAAGTAATTTTTTTAACATGATTTTACGACATCTCCTTCTTTACTCACATTATATTTTAACAATAAGCATTCATCTTTTCTAGGATACATATTTACCCCAATCCATTAACTAATGCTTTTAAATATGCTTCTTAAAAATTTCTACGCATGTTAAAGTAGATTACATGTACACACATACCATGATATCATTTGATAAAAGAAGACTTACTTCAACACAAATAATATGAAATCGGCATAAAACATTTTTCCGATGACCGGTAACTTACAAAAGGAAGCAGGTGATATCATGCACAATGAACCATTAGCCTATAAAATGCGTCCGCGAAATTTAGATGAAATCGTCGGGCAACAAGCAATTATCGGTAAAGATAGCGCATTGTATAAAATGATCGCCAATGGTCATGTTCCTTCCATGCTATTATACGGACCTCCTGGTATTGGCAAAACGTCCATTGCTAGCGCTATTGCAGGTAGTTCCAAGCTACCCTTTTTCGCACTAAATGCAACTCATGCAGGCAAAAAAGATGTCGAGCAGGTCGTGATGGATGCCAGAGTGTCCGGGAAGGTAATTTTATTTTTAGACGAAATCCATCGCTTTAATAAATTGCAACAAGATACTTTATTACCTCATGTAGAAAATGGCTCCATCGTGTTAATTGGGGCAACAACAGAAAATCCATTTCATGATGTAAACCCTGCTATTCGTTCCCGCTGTGGTGAAATTTTGCAATTAGAACGGCTTACTATAGAAGATGTCGCTTCATTACTTAAACAGGCGATTGAAGATGATGAACGAGGGCTAGGAAAATTAAACGTTGCTGCCACAGAGGAACAGCTTAGCAAAATTGCAGAAGCTTGTAATGGTGATGCACGGAAAGCACTCACTTTATTAGAATCCGTTTACTACGCATCAGATGAAGTGGATGGAGTAACAAAGCTGAATGACCGCGCTATTGAACAGCTGGCCAAACGAATTGGCGTTTATGGGGATAAAGGTGGCTCACATTTCTATAATTTATTATCGGCACTACAAAAATCAGTACGTGGCAGTGATGTCAATGCCGCACTATATTATTTAGGGCATTTACTGGAATCAGGAGACTTAGTAGCCGTCTGTAGACGTTTACTCGTCATGGCCTATGAAGATATAGGACTTGCCAACCCAGCAGTTGGGGCTCATGTGAATGCTGCTACGGATGCTGCTCAAAAGCTTGGCCTCCCAGAAGCACGCATTCCTCTTGCCACTGCAGTCGTTGAAATGTGTTTAAGCGATAAGTCCAATTCTGCTTACAAAGCACTCGATGCTGCGATAGCAACGATTCATAGTGGTCAAACAGGTGATATTCCAAATCATTTGAAGGATGCACATTATGCCGGTGCGAAAGTACTTGGGCATGTAGGCTACCAATACCCGCATGACACACCAATAGGGACATTTGGCGGTTGGGTCGATCAGCAATATTTACCCGATGAGTTAATGGGAACTGAATTTTATAAGCCCGTCATTGCGGGTGAAGAAAAAAGAATGGCTGGTATTTATGAGAAATTGAAATCCTTTAAAAAAAATAAATAATCGGCATAGGGCAGCCTCTATTATGAGACTGCCCTTTTCAAATTTAGAAAGATGGCACTTATTCTTCTCGCAAAATGGCGTAATAATATTCATCCCACAAGCCTTCCTCACTTGGAATGCATTTTTTGAAAAATCCTTCTCTTCTCATCCCTAGTTTCTCCATCACTCTCCACGATGGTACATTTTCTGGCTGACAAGTGGCAATGATTCGATGGAGGCTCATTGTCGAAAAGCCATTATGGAGCATTGCCTGTGCGGCTTCAGTTGCATAACCCATACTGTAAAAATTTCGGATTAAACACCCACCGGATTTCAAAAGTATGCTCACCAAAGTATTTTAAAAAAGCAATATGACCGATAAGCTCATCGCTTGCTTTTAATACGACAGCAAATTTCTCTGCTTGCCCCCATCATGTTCAGCAACGAATTTTTTTGCATCACAAATAGTAAAAACATATTCCGGAATATATTTCATCACTACTGGGTTAGCAGTATATTCATACACAACTTGCCAGTCCGTATCTCTCAAGGTACGTATTGCTAAACGTGGTGTTTGGATCACTTATTTCTATTCCCAAGATTATATTTACGTACAATGAATGGCACTTCCATTAATTCATCTATTATGTAATCCGCAGTGCGCTCATCCCAAGTATTGTCCCTTTTCCATACGCCGATCAGTCCAACCTTCTTTGCTGCCTCTACATCGTTCACTGGATGATCCCCTATGAACATACTTTCCTCTGGTTTCACTTGCAATTTCGATAAAGCTCTCATAAAAATTTCTGGATTCGGTTTTTTAATGCCCTCCCATTCAGAAATTAAAATGACTTCGAAATACTGCTCTATACCAAGCGCTTTTATATTATGTAATTGAAAGTGTCCAAAGCCATTCGTTATGATACCTAAAGACAAACCTTGATTTTTTAAATCCTCTAACATGTCGAATAGATGACTAAAGGCTATGCAATGATTTCTAAATTCAAGTAAATAATCATTTAACAGTTCTTCAGCTGTTAAGCTCGTTATATTCAATTCCTCTACTAATTGAGTATAAACGATATCTTTCCAAATATAGCCATGTTGATCTAGCTCCACAAATCGTTTCGTGTACACCTCTTTTGGAATATGTGAAAGATAATTTAAAAGCCGGTCATATTGATGATTAATAAAGGCTTCCACAGATGCATCTCTATTCAATAATGTGCCATCTAAATCAAATAGTACTGCTTTTAACATTGCTGAATCCCCCTTTGTTTGACTTCCTTTCCTTCATTCAGCATTAAACATTTTTCAATTGCTTATGAGAAATATCACCTTCTAAAAGAATGGTATAACCGTTTTTCGTTACTTGTACTTTCGTTAAACTTGTATCATGAATATAGGGTCCATCCCACAAATGTTCTAATGTTACATTTTTAAAAATAGATAATAAACATTTTATGATGACTGTATGCGTCACAATGAGTACATGGCCATCCGAGTATTGTTTTTGTATCGTATTCAATATTTTTAAAGCTCGAGCTTTTGTTTCCTCAAAGTTCTCGCCACCAATTGGCGTAAATACATGTGGAGCATACCAAAAATCTTCATATTCATAAGGATACGCCTCAAAAATCGAATTTTGTGTTTGTCCTTCCCATTTTCCAAGATTCATCTCTTTTAAATCGTCATTATAATAAATAGGAATATCGCGATCTCCCTTTATAAGTTCCGTCGTCGTTTTAGTTCTACCACTAGGACTAGAATAAATAGCTGTAAAATCGATATTTTTTAAACTTTTCCCTAAAGAAATAGCGCTCTTCCTACCATCCTCAGTTAGATTTGAATCTAACCAACCTTGCATTCTTTTTTCTTTATTCCATTCTGTTTCCCCATGTCTTGTAATGTACAGTGTTAACATATAAAATCCCCCATTCTTTTTCATTTTAGCATAAAAAAAGTCGATCCCCTTTTAAAGGAATCGACTTATGATTTAATTACTATTTATTACTATATTTATAAAATGTCTCAATGCAGTTGTTGATTGTTCTAGGATGTAATTCTAATGGCCCTTCTTCAGCTAAGTTCAACTGCAAATAACTTTTTGCAATTTCCTCGAAAAACATTTGCCGCTCTTCACTTTTAACATCTGGCATACAATTCGCTGCCACAGTATAAATATTACCAATCTTGTCTTTGACCTCTTTGTCCTGCTCAGGCATTACATGCTGCCATGCAAGACCATAAAAATAGAGTAACTGTGAAGCAATGTCGATGAAAAGCGTCCAATATGTGTTAGCTTTGGGTAATTGTCCTTCTTTGTTTACCCAATTATTAAAGTATTCAACAACCTGATGTACTAAATTTTCCAGTTCTTTGTACGCCTTATCCCACTGTTGGCTACTATCAATATAATTAAAAACTGTTTCATTCAATTTTTCTTGTAACTGAGCTAAATTTATTATATTGTTCGTTACCGGAATGTTTACCACATCCACCATCCTCCTTCGAATCCGAAAGCATGCATAATCTTTTTACGTATCATTACTATAGCAAAAAAAAATAAAGATCCATTCGACAAATAAAAAACTACGTAAAAAATGGAATATAAAGGACTATTTTTTGCACATTTGACAATATGGTGAACTCTTTATTTGAATAATTAACGAAATTGAAAGTTCAACTAGGAATGAGTTTAAAGCATTCTCTTCACATATTTGGGGTATAAATTATTTGCATATAATTCCTCGTTCGTAAATGCAGCCAATTCCTTTGGATCATATTTTTCAAAAGATGCGGCTTTACATGTAAGAATTTTATTGTTTGAACAATAAAATTGCCATGTGATACGTTGCATCCACTCTTCTACCGTTTCACTACCCATCGTTAAATACTGCTTCTCTTTCAAAACGTTAGCCATTTTGAAAAAGCCTTCACTTAATTCATATTGTTTTATGTTAAAATTGTATTCCGGTTCAACCGTCATAGCCGTATCAAAAACATGTATAACATTTCGGCACTCATCAAAAGCAATTTCTACAATACTCATTTCATCCCATATATTTATCCCATTATATTGCAATTCATTTAATTTCATTCTCTATTTCTCCTTTAACGTAGCATCTATTTTATCATGATATTATTCGACAAAAACAGTCAACACTATTAAATAGAATAATAATGACAAAAATAGGATTTTGTTGTATAAAGGAGAAAATAGGCATTCCCTATGCTCATGAAATATGATGATACTGTAGTATGCCAGGAGGAGTTAAAATGGATACATTCGCTCTAAAAAAGAAGGATTTATATGAAAAAAACACAATATTAATGATGGTCTATGGTATTGCAGCCAATTTAGGAGGCATTGCTCAATTTATTATAGGTCGACCAATAGGTGTTGCTTTTTCACTATTCATTCCAGTATTTCTTGTCATCATGTACTATGTACTTCAACGAAAAATAGAGCTATTCCGGCCATTTTTCCCATACTTCGTTTTATTAGCAGGAGTTGCAACGGTTTACGGTACAATTGTTACGAACAAGGTGACACTCGCTACCATCGTACTCAGTATTTTTGTACTTATTTTAAGTAGCATACATAATGATTTTAAAGTGCTAGCTCTTGGATTTGTAGGCTCAATTGTCGCACTTATATTTAACTTTACTCTTGATACAACTGGCTTTGCAGTAGATCCGGCTAATGTCTTCGTTATACAAATATTAATGGCAGCCGGCATATTTCTACAAGTAAGACAAAATAAACGCTTGTTGCATCATGTAGAAGATTTAATGATTGATACGTATGACAAAGCTAAACGTGAAGAAGCTCTACATTCAAGGCTAGAAATATCTGTACAAAACATGACCAATAAACTTGAACTCATTCATGTAAGTACAAATAGTGCAACAGTTGCTCAGGAGCAAATGTTGGCTTCTGTTATAGAAGTACAAACAAGTGCGCAAAAGCAAACAAAGCATGTAACAGAAATTGTTCAACATACCAATGCAACAACCGCTGAAATCGCTACGATGGTTACCCACTTACA